>JASHUC010000403.1 GCA_030040235.1 Gammaproteobacteria bacterium
CGCGCAGCGCTGGGACGATCCGGCCTTTCCGCGGGCCTTCCCCTGGTTCGGTGAGACTCGCAATTGGGAGAGCTACGTCACGGATCTGTTCGAGCAGTCGATTACGATCCAGAACCAGCCACTGCTGCACTAGAGGAGCCGCTCGCACTTATGCCGCCCGTCGCAAGGCTGATGCTCGCCTGCGCATCGCTAGGGGCCCTGGCCGCCTGCTCGCGGGTCAATGCCCTCCTGCACCCGGGTGCCTCCGCGCCGGCGCCCCCGGCTGCCTCGGCCTCACACTCCGCCTCCGCCTCCTCGGCCAGTGCGGACATGGTCTCGGCGGTCGTGCTCGGCAAAACCGACGTGCCGGTCAGTGTGCAGTTCGACCTTCGCCAGCGCCCGGAGGTCGGCCAGCCGGCCGAGCTCGACCTGCTCATCACCCCCTCGGCGCCGCTCGAGCGTGTGATGACCTCGTTCCATGCGGGCGAGGGGCTGACGCTGCGCGGTGGGTCCGCTCCCGCGGTGGAGGACCGGCCCGAGCCCGGGGTGCCCATCCGGCACACCCTGACGATCGTCGCCCAGCAGGATGGAATCTTCTACGTGGATGCGACGGTGCTCGCCGATCTGGGCACCGGAACCCTCGCGCACACGTTCACCATTCCGGTGATCGCCGGCGCCGGAGCCCAGTAGACGGCCGTTTCGTCAGCCGACGTGCGTCGCGCAGACGAACAGGTGCGCCGGCAGCACGTTGAGCGGCTGAAAGCCGCGTTTGACCACCTCGAACGTGCGCTGTAGATCGGGCAGCACCCGGCTGGAGAACTGATAGACGAGGAAGGCGCCACCCGGCTCGAGCGCTTCACGGCTCTTGCGCACGATGTCGGTCCTCAGGTTCTCGGGCATGGTGCTGAACGGAATCCCCGAGATGATGTAGCTCGCGGCCGCGAGGCCGAGCCGCTCGAGAATGGCGTTCACGTCGGCCGCGGAGCCCTGCACGACCTGCAGGCGCGGATCGCGGAAGGCGCTCCCGAGGTACTCGACGAATTCGCGGTTCGTCTCGATCGCGACCAGATGGCCGTCGGGGCGCATGTGGCGCAGGATCTCGGCCGTAATGTTGCCGACTCCGGGGCCGTACTCGACGATGACGCGCGCCCGCTCCCAGGCGATGGGATCGAGCAGCTGCTTGATGAGGAAGCGTGAGCTCGGGATGATCGAGCCGAGCATGCGGGGGTGGCGCAGGAAGTTGCGGGCGAACAGCAACACATCGGCGAACCGCGACGGGGCATTTTCCGGCATAGCGCAACTCACACGGCGACCGATCGAACACTCGAACCCGCCCACGGCGGGTGCGCCCGCGTCGGCTGGGCGCTACTTTAGCTCATCTATAGCTTGCAACGAACTGGGTCACAAAAATGATGCCGCCGGGGCCAAAGCGCCCCGGGGCCGCGTCCGCATTTTACATAGCTTGATCGCGGCCACGCTGCTGATCTTGATATCTTAACCGCACACCCTCGAGCTTGTCCGCAGGCGGAATGGATATCTTCGTCTGGAAGCTGATGCTGAAGAACCTGGTGCTCCCGCCGGCGGGCCCGCTCGTGATCGTGCTCGTGGGCCTGCTGCTCAGCGCCGTAACCCGCTACCGCCGTGCGGGTCTCACCGTGTGCGCGGCCGGGACGCTCGTGCTGTGGCTGCTCGCAACGCCGGCGATCGCAGATGCGCTCCTGCGCGCGGTCGAGCGTTATCCGCCGCTCGACCTCGCCAAGCCGGTCCAGGCGCAGGCGATCGTGATCCTCGGGGCGGGCGTGCGGCTCAATGCCCCCGAGTACGGCCGCTCGGCTCCGAGCGCAACGACGCTCGTGCGCCTCGTCTACGGGGCGCGCGTCGCCCACGCCACGGCGCTTCCGGTGCTCGTGACGGGGAGCCATTACGAGGCGGCCGCGATGGCCGCCTTCCTGCAACAAGACCTCGCGGTGACCCCGCGCTGGGTCGAGAGCCATTCCCACGACACCCAAGAGAACGCGGTGAACTCGACGGCCATGCTCGCCAGCGGCGGGATCGGGCGGATCGTCCTCGTCACCTCCTCGGCCCACATGGTGCGCGCCCGGCGCGAGTTCGAGGCCTGCGGGCTCTCCGTGGTGCCCGCGCCGGCGGAGCTGTGGACGCGGCACGATCTCGGGCCGCTCGTCTGGGTGCCCAATGGAGATGCAATGGTGCGGTCGCAGCGGGCCCTCTACGAGGTGTTGGGTTGGGTCGCGCAGTCCATCCGGTTTAGGGTAGCGCACGCGTGTCAACACAGGTCATTGTCTCCTGGGCCTGGCTCGCCGTCGTTGCCTGGCTGATCGCGCGCGCTTTCGGCCAGCGCCACGCGCTCGCGCGGCTCCCGGTCGCGGCACTCCCCGCGCGGGCCGAGCTGCCTCCCGTGGCGGTGATCGTGCCGGCGCGCAACGAGAGCGCGAATATCGGGCCGTGCGTGGAATCGCTCCTCGCCCAGGAGCTGCCGGCCGATCGGCTGCGCATCATCGTGGTCGATGACGCCTCCGAGGACGATACGGCGCAGATCGTCGCGCGGCTCGCCGCCCGGGACGCCCGGATCCGGCTGCTCGCGGCCCCGGCCCTGCCGCCCGGTTGGAACGGCAAGGTGCATGCATGCTGCGTGGGGGCGAGTGCGGCCCACGATGCCGCGTGGCTCTGCTTTCTCGATGCCGATATGCGCGCCCAACCGCGGCTCATCGCGAGCGCCGTCGAGGCGGCGCGCGCGGATTCGATCGACCTGCTGTCGCTTGCTCCGCGGCATCTCCTCGGGAGCTTCGCCGAGCGGTTGATTCTGCCCTGCGGGCTGTACCTGCTCGCCTTCACCCAGGATCTGTCGCGAATCCAGGCGCCGGGGAGCGGGGAGGTGGTCGCGACGGGGCAATTCATGCTGCTCGCGCGCGAGACCTACGAACGGGCCGGCGGCTGGGCGAGCGTGCGCGGGGAGATCTGCGAGGACCTGGAGTTCGCGCGCCTCCTGAAGAGGGGTGGCCAGCGGGTCCTCATGCTCGATGGGAGTGAGCTGCTCGCCACACGCATGTACACGGGCTGGGAGACTCTCTGGTCGGGGCTCGCCAAGAACCTGACCGTCATGCTCGGGGGAACCGCGCGCACGATCGTCGGGGCGATGATGGCTGTTGCGCTCGCCTGGGCGGCGGTGCTCATCCCGCTTGCGGATGCGCTCGCTTGCCTGAAGGGAACCCCGGGCGCCTATCTCGCCCTCGCGCCGGCGCTCGCGGGCTCCGGTGCCGCCTTCGGACTGTATCTCGCCGGGGCGCGGCACTTTCGCATTCCCTTTTATTACGGCCTGCTCTTCCCGATCGGCTATACCGTGGGCGCGATGCTTGCGTTCGACAGCATTCGCTGGCGGCTCGTGCGCCGCGTGCACTGGAAGGGTCGCGTGTATCCATCATGAGCTCCTCCGAACGCGGACCCCCTGCGCCACCGCGAACGGAGTCGCCGGCTTCCGAGCCCCGAGGAGGGCGGGGGGCGCTCTCCTCCAACGCCACCCTCTCGCTGGCGGTCGTGGCGATCGTTTTCTTATATCTGGTCCGCGGCATTCTGCTGCCGTTCGTCCTCTCCGGCATCGTCGCCTACCTTTGCACGCCGCTGGTCGACTGGGTCGCCAGAAAACTGCGGGTCCCGCGCTGGTTGCCGGCTCTCGGTGTGCTCCTGGTCCTCATGGCCGCGAGCGCCCTCATCGCTTACCTCGGCATCCCCTCGATGGTGCGCGAGGGGGTGAGGGTGGTCGAGGATCTGCACGGCTCGGTGCAGGGATTCGTGCAGGCCCTCATGGGCAACCACACGCTGCGCGTGATGGGCACGACGATCAACGCCGCGAGCCTGGCGACTTACACCGTCAACGGTGTGCGCACGTGGATCTCGACCGACACCCGGATCATTGATCTTGCAGCGTGGGGCGCTGCGGGCCTCTTCGGGGTGATCCTGGGATGGGCATTACTCGGTTACTTCCTGATCGATGCGTCGCGGGTGGCGCAGGGGATGCTGTGGCTCGTGCCGCCCCCGCAGCGGCCGTTCGTCCTGCGGGTGTGGCAGGAGCTCAATCCGGTTCTGCGGCGCTACTTCCTCGGGGTCGCGCTGGTCGTGGTGTATGCCTCCATCGCGGCCTACATCGGCCTGGGACTTGCTCTCGGGCTGCATCATGCGGTGTTTCTCGCAATGCTCACGGGATTGCTCGAGCTGATTCCGATCGTCGGACCGGCGGCGGCAGCGGTGATTGCAGGCCTGGTCGCGGTGAGTCATGCCGCATCGACCTGGGACATCCTCGCCTACATCGCCTATGCGGTGGCGCTGCGCGTGTCCATCGACCAGTTCTTCGGCCCGATCGTCCTCGGACGTGCGGCCCGCGTGCGCCCTGTGGTCGTTATCTTTTGTTTCCTATCCGGAGGAGTGCTGTTCGGTGTCGTGGGCGTCATCTTGGCCGTTCCCGTGGCGCTCATCATCCGGGTTATACTGGGAATCCGCTATGGCG
>JASHUC010000404.1 GCA_030040235.1 Gammaproteobacteria bacterium
CCCTCCGGGATGAGCTCGGCTCTCGCGATCTGAATGGACTTGGGACCCGGATTGATGACCCCGGAAACCCTCTTGCCGTCCCACGCGAGCACCATGACGATCGTGACGGGAGCTTGCGCGCCCGCCTCGCGCTGCCCGCGCCAGGTCCCGTCGAGGGGGAAACCTTCCTGCGCGTGCACCGCGGCGGCAGCCGCCCACAGCGCAAGGCTCATCAACAGGACTCGCATCGGCCTCCCCAACCCATTGCGTGCCGAGCTTGATCTTATGAACGCAGTGTAACCGGCTCGGCTGGATCAGTGGAGTGCGATGGCTCGCGCCGTGGTGCCGTCCCGGCTGAAGTCGAACCGAACCTGCATCAGGCGCCGGGACGGAGCCTCGGCCGCGGGGAAAGTCCATTTCTTGGCCGCCTGCATCGCGAGCCGCAGGAAATACCGGCTCGAACCGGTTCGGTCCGCGACCGCGGCAAAGACCGAACCGTCCTGCTCGACGATGACGCGCACCCAGACCTTGATATGGCCTCGAATGGTTCGACGCGCGCTCCAGGGAACATCAGGGATGACCTCATGGAGCGCGGATGGCGCGGTGGACTCTCCGCTCGCACCAGCCGTGGGGATGCGCCCCGGCGTGCGCGTCCCAACGGCCGTCGCCGGCACCGTCGCTCCCCCGGGTACCGAGGTATTCGGCAGCGATGCCGGTGCGGGCGGCGCAAGGCGAGGAGCCGGGGCAGTCGGCGCCCGATGGCCTCCGGAGATGTGCACTGCGATCCAGCCGAGCGCAACGATCGCGAGCGCCCCGAGCGCCGCGGCAAACCAAGCCGGCAGCCTCCGAGAGGCTGTCGCGGCTTCCCCGGGCCGCGCGGTCTCTGGCCCGCCGCGCGAGGGCAGAATCTGCGGCAGCGCGGGCTCGGGCCTCACCGGCTCAATCGGGATCGGCGTCGTCTTCGGCTCGGATGCTTTTGGCTCGGGTGCCTTTGACTCGGGTGCCTTTGGCGCGGGCCTTTTCGACTCGGGCGCTCGGCTGCTCGCCGCCGCCGGGGTCGAGCCCAGCGGCCGCCCCGCGGTCCACGCCACGAGCTCCGGCAGGCGTGGCCGGTCCTTGGCTCGCGGGCTCAGGCAGCGGGTCACCAGATCGCGAAATTCGGGCGAGAAATCGGCCGGCAGCATGACAGCCTCTGCACGCTCGCCCGGGCCCGGGGGTGGACGGCGCGTGAGCGCCTCGAACACGCATCCGCCGAATCCCCAGATGTCACCGGCCGTGGAGCTGCGCCCGTGCATGGCCTCCGGAGGCTCGTACACGTTCGGCTCGTGGGCACTCACCGCCCCGTCCTGAGCGTAGCGGATCGTGTCGCTGGCCAGCTTCAGCTGATCTCCGACGACCAGGATGTTCGCCGGCTTCAACCCGCCCTGCACCAGGTTTCGCCCGTGCAGGAACCCCAGTGCATCGAGTATCAGGGGCAGCATCTCCCGCGTTTCGTCCTCCGTCAGGGCGCGGTGTTGCAGCAGCTGCGCGAGGGTCTGGTCGGCATACTCCATCACCAGGTACAGATACGGCAGGCCCTCGAGCTGGCACCCTCCCCATTCGAGCTGGCGAAGGAGATGAGGATGGATGAAAGCGCCAGCCCTCTTCCATCGCGGCAGCAGCGACTCTGCCACCGCCCGAGTGGCTGGAACGAGCTTGATGGCAGCTTCCGAGGAGCTCTGTCCTGCGGACCGGGTGAGGAAGACGCCGCTGTGGTCCGAGCATCCGAGGTAGCGTCCCAAGGGGAATACGCCGTTGATGAGGTACCCCTGCCACCTCGTCCAGGCATCGTCCATCGCTTCGCGTGCTTCGAGGCTCATATGGAAACCATACCGCCTGCAACCCTGCGCATAATGAGCGCCAGCCCTCGGATTTTGCGACGGGAACCGATCCTCATCGGTGCTTGCGCCCTGCGCGCCCCGGTGACGGATTGTCCTCGAGGACCTCCCGATGATACTCGCGGCGGATGCGCGCGATGTCCACTTGTGGCTTCGGATACCTCATCCCGAGCCCCTCCAGGTGCTCGACGACGACTCTCGCGACCGCGAGATTGCGAAACCACTTGTGGTTGGCCGGAATGATGAACCACGGCGCCCGCTCCGTGCTGCAGCGGGAAAGCGCCTCCTCGTACGCCGCCATGTACTGGCTCCAGCGCCTGCGCTCCTGATAGTCGGCCTCGCTGATCTTCCACTGCTTAGTGGGGTCATCCAGCCGCTGCTCGAATCGCGACAGCTGCTCCTCGAACGAGATGTGCAGAAAGAACTTGAGGATATGGGTGTCGTTCTCGAGCAACTCTTCCTCGAAGGCGTTGATGCGGTCGTATCGCCTGGACCACACCCGCTTCGGGACCAGATCGTGTACGCGCACCACGAGCACGTCCTCGTAATGTGAGCGGTTGAAGATCACGACTTCTCCCCGGCTGGGCGCCGCCCGGTGCACGCGCCACAGAAAATCGTGCGCGGCCTCCTCCACCGAGGGCTCGCGAAACCCGACCACGCGGCAGCCCTGCGGATTCATTGCGCTCAGGACATGATTGATGGTCCCATCCTTGCCCCCGGTATCGAGCGCCTGCAGGCAGATGAGCACCGATCGGCGCCGCTCGACGTAGAGCATGTCCTGGAGCTCGAACAGCCTGCTGCGATAACGCTCGATCTCCTCGGCCGCGCTCCTGCGACTCTGGTGGCGATCCTTGAATCCGGGGTCGATTTCTTTGAGATCGACCCGGGTGCCGGGCTTCACCCTGAACCGTTCGCTGTAGTTCATTGCACCGTTCCTCCGACGATTCCGAGACGCGAGAGCACGGCGGGCATTGTGACGCCCTGCAGGAGGATGGAGAGCACGGCCACACCGAAAGTCATCGAGATCAGCAGTTCGCGATAGGCAAAGCTCATCGGTAGACTGAGGGCGAGCACCATCGGAAGAGCTCCGCGCACGCCTCCCCAGGTGAGCACCAGCGTCCAGCGCCACGGAAAGTTGCGGCCCGCAGGGCCGAGTACCGCACGCGCGGTCACGATGACCAAGCCACGCCCGGCCGTGACGACCGCATAGGCGACGAGGATCGGAAGCCAGTGCGACAGGAGCGTCCCGAGGTGTATCTCGAACCCGATCAGCAGGAACACGATCGAATTGAGTGCGAACGCGATGTACTCCCAGAACGTCTCGCAGGCGATGCGGGTGGAGGCGGACATACCGGTCTGGGCCCCGAGGTTGCCGCAGATCAGGCCGGCTGCAACTGCGGCGATGACCCCCGAGGTTCCAATGATCTCGGCCGCGACAAACGAGCCGTACGCGGCGATCGTGGTCAACGTGATCTCGATCAGGGGATCTTCGATCCGGCGGAGCAGCCACGAGACGGCGAGGCCCCCGATGCTGCCGAGCGCGGCGCCGCCGCCCACGGCGGAAAAGAACTGGCCGGTGAGCTCGAGGGGACTGCGGGCCTCGCCGGCGACCAGCGACAAACTCAGCGTGAAGAATACGATGGCGGTGCCGTCGTTGAGCAGGCTCTCCCCATCGAGCAGCGTCGAGAGCCGGCGCGGTGCACCGAGGTTGCGGAACAATGCGACGACCGCGACCGGATCGGTTGCGGAGATCAACGCACCGAACACCATCGCATACTGCCAGGTGAATCCGGCCGAGGGGCTCAAAGCGCCGATCAGGGGCGTCAGAACCACCGTGACGAGGCCGATCGATGCAGCGACGCCGGGGACCGCAAGCAGCAGCAGCGTGAGCCCGCTGCGGCGGAACTCGCGCCCGTCGATATGGAATGCCGCCTCGAAGATCAGTCCCGGCAGAAACACCGAAAACAGGAGTGCCTTGGTCAGATGGGGCGCTGGAAAGAGCTGCAGCCCTCCGAGCAGCAGCCCGGCAAGGACCAGTGCGACGGTGTACGGGAGCCGCACACGACGAGCCGCGATTGCGACCGCGGTCGCCACGACGAACAGCAGGATGAATTCCGCCTCGACACTCACCACGGGCCTCGAGAGTCGCCGGCCGTGCAGGTCGAGCTCAGGCGCTCTCGCGCTGCCCGCTCACGTGCGCTTGCCGATGAGGTCCCGGAGCGCGGGTCCGAACACCGCTGCGCTCGGCAATCTCGTCCCACAGCCTCTTGTAGATGAGTGCCGCTTCGCTCTTCGGCGCGAAGGCGGGAAGCGGAGCGCGGCGCACGCTCATGCGCTCGATTTCGCTCCAATACGGCACTTCGGTGCGAAGCATCTGCGGAAATTGCGCGCGCAGGCTCGCGATGATCTCCTGGTGAAGCGTTCGCCGGCGGTCCACCATCGAGAAAAAAGGCAGCACCGCCAAATCGCTCCAGCCCTCCGCAGCGATGAAGTCCTTGAGCTGCACGAGCATGCGCATCGAAAGCGGCGTCGGCACCACCGGCACGATCACCACGTCCGCGGCGCGCAACACGTTCTCGGAGAGCAGCGAGATCCCGGCGGGCGCATCGAGAAACAATACCTCGTACAGCTCGCGCAGCGAGCGGCTCATCTTGAGCAGCCGCTCGGCGGGATGGCGCCGGGCAGCAAGCTGCACCGGGAAGTTACGGTAGGAGAAATCGGCCGGCAGCAGGTCGAGATCCGGATACAGCGTCGCGAAGATCAGCTCGGGAAGCTCGCGTTTGCCGGCGAGCAGCTTCCGCGCC
>JASHUC010000405.1 GCA_030040235.1 Gammaproteobacteria bacterium
TGCCGCCGAACCCGAACATGGTCGTCATTCCGACGAGCGCACTCATCTTTCGCCAGGCCGGCATGCAGGTGGCCGTCCTCGGTGCCGATGACCGGGCGGAGCTGCGCTCGGTGACGCTCGGGCGCAATCTCGGCACCGAGGTCGAGGTCCTGAGGGGTCTCTCGCCCTCGGACCGCGTGATCAACAGTCCGCCCGACTCGCTCGCGACCGGCGATCTCGTGAGCATCGAGGGCGCCGCTCCGCAGACCCGCGCCGCCGGCCATTCGGGGTCCGGGGCGAGCGGCAAAGCGCCCGAGACCGTCGCCTCGAGCAAGCTGCCGCGGAGCTGATTTCATGGAGTCGCTCGGCATCGGACCTCGTGTCCTCACCTCGCTCGCGGCGGCCGCTCTCGCGAGCTGCGCGGTGGGTCCCAACTACCACACCCCGCACGTGCGCGTCCCGGACCAGTACGCGGCCGTCTCGACGGCGTCGGGCACCGCCCAGGGGACCGCCCCGCCCGCCCCGCCGGTGGAGCTCGCGAGCTGGTGGCACGCGCTCGGCGATCCCGAGCTCGACTCGCTCATCGGGCGCGCCGTGAAGGCCAATCCGAATGTGCTCATCGCGCTCGACCGGCTGCAGGCCGCACGCACCTACGAGGCGGGGCTCATCGGAACGGCGCTGCCCGCCGTCGATGCGAGCGGCGCCTACGGCAGCGGCACCGGTCACGACGAATCGCGGGGCCGCGCGATGGATCCGCTCACGACGGCGGATACGACCGAGGGACTCACGAGCGTGACGGCCGTGGCCGGCTTCGATGCGTACTGGGAGCTCGATGTCTTCGGCAAGATCCGTCGCGAGGTCGAACAGGCCCGCTACAACGCTCAGGCGGCGGTCGATGCGCGCAATGCGGTCCTCGTCTCGGTGATCGGCGATGTGGCCCGCGCCTACGTCGATCTGCGCGGTCTGCAGATGCGCGATTCGGTGCTGCGGGCGGCGGTGGACGTGCTGCAGCAGTCGTTGCGCATCGTGACGATACGCTACCAGCGAGGCATCACCAACGAGCTCGACGTGGAGCTTGCCGCGCGCGAGCTCGCGACCTTCCAGGCGCAGGTCGCGCCGGTCGAAGCTCAGATCAAGTACGGCGAGTACACGGTTGCGACGCTCCTCGGACAGTATCCGGAGGACTTGCTTCAGGAGCTCAATCCTGCGGGGATGATTCCTTCGGTGCCGGTGAACATTGCGACCGGGATGCCCGTCGATCTGCTGCGCCGCCGTCCCGACATCGAGGCGGCGGAGCGCCGGCTTGCGGCCGCGACGGCCGGAATCGGCGTTGCCACCGCCAACCTGTTCCCGCAGTTCATCGTGACCGGCGCGGTCGGTTTCCAGCGCGGCGTGATCGGCACCACGGACGTGGGCAAGCACATCTGGTCGGTCGGCCCCGGTGCGGTGTGGCCGCTGCTCGACTTCGGCCAGCTCGACGCCCAGGTGCAGGTCGCCAACCTTGATACTCGCGCCCGCCTGGAGAGCTACAAGGCGCTGATTCAAAGCGCCGTGCAGCAGGTCGACTCGGACATGGATTCCTTGACCGCCGAGCAAGCGAGCCTCAAGAGCCTGGGCGACGCACTGGTCGCGAGCCAGCGCGCGGTGACGCTCGCCAACGAGCGCTACGATCGCGGTGTGACCGACTACTTGAACGTCGTGGATGCGGAGCGTCAGGAATACTCGATCCAGGAGCAGTACGTCGATACCCAGACCGCGGTGGACGATCAGTTCATCTCGCTCTACCGGGACCTCGGTGGCGGCTGGCAGTCCTTCCAGAGGCTTCCCGGCATCGTTCGGCCGCTGCCCGCCATCATCGCCATCTTCCGTGACACCCTCGCGCGCAGCGATCCGCTGAAGGACCCATGAGCGGCGCTCGACAGCGCTATGATGCGCCCGCGATCTTTGCCCGCAGGCGGGCGGGGGGTGTCTGCGTCGATGTGCCGCTCGAGGTACTGCGCGCTTGCGCTTGCCGCCGGGCTTGCCGTCTGCGTCGCGCGTATCGTTGCGGCTCAGACGCTGAGCGGCGACCAGCTCGTGGCTCGCGGGGCTCTGAACTACACGTTCTACTGCTCGAGCTGTCACGGCGGAAATGGCGAGGGCAACGCCGCAAGGCATGTCCCGCAGCTCGCATCCCGCGACGCGGCCTCCCTCGTGCGCGAGATCTCCTCGCTGCGCGATGCGGCGCGCACCGGCAGCCCGGGCACGGCCAGGCACGCACGGGTGCTCGCGCAGCTGAAAACCAGGCAGATCCAGGGCATTGCCGAGTATCTGGCGGGCCTTGCGCCGCCGCCCTCGGCCGCGGAGTGACCCACGGAGTGATCCTCCGAGCGAGTGGAGCGCCATGGCGCTGAAAGACCTCCTCGTGTATCTCGACGAGACGCAAGGTGCGCTGCTGCGCCTGCGCCTTGCGGCCGATCTCGCTCACCGGCACGGAAGCCGGCTCACCGCGCTGTTCCTGCGGGAGTGGACTCCGGAGCAGCTCGCGCAGCGTCAGGCCGCCGAGCTCGCGGGCCAATCGTTCAAGGACGTCCAGCAGCTCGACCGCAGCGTCGAGGCTTCCATCGATGTGACCGCGGATCGCCTGCGGACCGAGCTCGAGCGGCTCGCGAGCGACCACGGCCTCGTCACGGAGTGGCGCAGCGTCGGGGGCGAGCCGCGGGAGGTATTGCCCCAGCATGCGCGCTACGCGGATCTCACCGTGCTCGATGTGAACACCCCCTCCGCGAGCACCGCGGCGGGCTACCGCTTCTCGGAGGAGATGCTGTTCGTCGCCGGCAGGCCCGTGCTCTTCGTACCCGCCTGGGGCGATTTCCACACGCTCGGCCGCCATGTGGCGATCGCCTGGAATTCGAGCCGCCCCGCGGCCCGCTCCGTCCACGATGCGTTGCCGATCATCGAGGAAGCCGAGGAGGTGACCGTGCTCGCGATCAATCCGCCGGACTTCATCGGCAGGCACGGCGCACTGCCGCTGCGCGAGCTGATCGAGCACCTCGGCCGTCACGGCGCGCGGGCCCGGGCGCTCGAGGTGGAGGGAATCCCCGCGGGCCACATCGGCGATGAGCTTCAGGCGCGCTCGCGCGCCCTGGGTGCCGATCTCCTCGTGGCCGGGGCCTACGGACATTCCCGGCTGCGGGAGATTCTGATGGGCGGTGTCACGCGCGATCTGCTCGCGCGCATGACGATTCCCGTTCTGATGTCGTACTGAGTCCGCGACGTACCGAGCCCACGACGTTGTAACCGCGGATTTCAATCTGACGAACAGACTTGATCGGTCACTGTTCGTCGACATGGGTAAACCCAAAGCCGCGCCACGTGCTCGAAGCGCGAGGCACAATACCTTCCGGCACTCGAGCTGGATGCTGGGGTCGCGCCCGTCGCTGATGCATTCCGCCCTCTGTCCGCCAGTCGCACCGAGCGGCGGCAATACGAGGCCTTGGGACCGTCGCGACGAGCGCGACCCGAGCAGCCCCGCTCATCCAGTCCTCGATCGCATCCGTTGCGTGTGTGTCCCGATGGCGCGGCGCTCGCAACGAGCGGCGCTCCTCTTCCGGAGAATGACCATGAAACATCCCTCGATCAGATCCCTGACACTCATGGCGGTCTTGGCCACCGCCTCCGTCGCTTGCACGACCATACCGAGCGGCCGAACGGGAGTTGAGTGGACCTACTCGCGTGGAACGGTCGAGCGCCCGCTCACGGAGGGCTTCCACTTGATCTCCCCGCTGAGCAGAGTCTATCTCGTGGACATGCGCGAGCAGCAGCATGAGGAAGACCTCAACGTCCTTGCGAACAACGGCCTCGACATCACGCTCGATGCCTCCGTGCTCTACCAGCCCGTTGTCGGTCAGGCATACGAGCTCATCAAGCAGATCGGACCGGATTACTACGACGCCGTCATTGGGCCGTACGTGCGCTCCGCTGCGCGCCGTGTGGTCGGGCGATACGGTCCGGAGGAGGTCTACTCGACCATGCGGGAGCAAATCGAGCGCGAGATTCGCGATGAGGTGCAGCAGAAGCTTCAGGGGATGCACGTGCGCGTCGATGCGATCCTCATCCGCGAGGTCAGTCTCCCGGCCGAGGTGCAGCAGGCCATTCAGACGAAGCTCAGGGAAGAACAAAGAGCCTTGGAGATGAAGTTCGTGCTCGATCGGGCGCGTCAGGAGGCCGAGGAGAAGCGCATCGAGGCCAAGGGGATCGCGGATTATCAGGCGACGATCAGCGCCGGATTGAATCCACAGATCATCGAGTGGCAGGGGATCGAGGCGACGGAGAAGCTCGCCGACTCGCCGAACTCCAAGGTGATCATCATCGGCTCGGGCAAGGAGGGTCTGCCCGTGATCCTCAACTCGGGTGCTGCAACCCCAGCGCGGCAAGTCACCTCAGCCACCGCGCAGCGTTGAGCGCACTTGCGGGCTCGGCGTGAGATTTCCGCGTCTTCGCCGCACGACCCGCGTGGCGCGCCGTTGCGCGCTCTGCGGCGGCCCGACCGTCGCGCTGCTCGCCGCTGCCCCCCACGGTGAGCTCTCGGCCGCACGCTTGCTGGTTCTCGATGACTGGGCAGCGGCCCGCTGGTTGCAGAGCTACGATGCGGCTTGGATCGGGGAGGACTGGGGACGGTTGGAGCGTTGTCTTGCCCATGACATCCGCTTCCTGCCACGCGGTCAAACCGCCGCGCTGGAGGGCCGTGCAGCGGTGGTTGCGCACTTGCGCGAGTACGCAAGGCGGGTTCGGATGCACGAATACAATGCCACCGACGTGACAGGGTGCAGCTCGGGGCCGGTGGGGGTCATCGATTATCGCTGGCAGCTCGATGGCACGCAGGAGCGTGAGCACGTGGCGGCGAGCGGCCGCGATGTGCTCGTGCTCCGTGCCGCAGATGACGACTGGGAGCTGGTGTGGTGCGCGCAATTCCCATCTTGACGGCCACGGCAAGATGACCTCCAGAGGTGGTCGAGCTCGACATTGATAGAAATGATCCGTAACGGAGAGTTACAGAGCTGCGAAACGCAAATGCGACGGAGGTCGCGCACTATCGCGCATGTCTGCTGTCAGAATCTCATCGACGGTCGGACAGGAAAGATCATGAGCGCGAGCACCATCGATGGAGTGAAGCAGGATCACCAGATCCGATCACTGACGGATGAGGCAGCGGAACGGGAGATCTACGAACGGCACTTGGTCGTCGACCGGGCGAATGATCCTCGTGCCGCAACTCCTCGCGAGCAGTTTGAAGCCTTCGCTCACTCGGTGCGTGACGTTCTTGCGCAGCGCTGGGCGGCGACCTCAGCGACGTACGCGCGCGAGAATCCAAAGGTCGTCTATTACCTCTCGATGGAATTTCTCATGGGGCGGTCGCTTGCGAACAACGTGGGCAATCTGCTCCTCGATGAGGTGACCGAGAACATGGTGCGTCGCGAGCGCCTCGATTGGGCGAATCTGCTGGAGCAGGAGCCCGATGCCGGTCTCGGCAATGGCGGTCTCGGCCGCCTCGCGGCCTGCTTTCTCGACTCGATGGCCACCCTGCGGCTTCCCTCATGGGGATATGGGCTGCGATACGAATACGGAATGTTCCGGCAGACGATCTGCAACGGCTGGCAAGAGGAGCAAGCGGACAACTGGTTGCGACGCGGCGATCCCTGGGAGATTGCGCACCCGGATGAGCGCGTGCTGGTGAGGTTTGGGTGCGCACCGACGCTGCGCGCAGGGCAGCTGCAGCTCACGCCTCATCACGATTTCTTCCTGATCGGTGTCCCCTACGACCGGCCGGTCGTCGGATACGGCGGCAATACCGTCAACACCCTGAGGCTCTGGGGGGCGGCGGCTCCCGAGTCGTTCGATTATCACCGCTTCAGCAGCGGCGATTTCGTCGGCGCGCTCACGGAGCGGCTCGCCGCCGAATCGCTCACCCGCGTGCTGTATCCCGATGATTCCACGGCGAGCGGTCGCGAACTGCGACTCGTCCAGGAGTACTTCCTCGTGGCCTGTGCGCTCGCCGACATCGTCCGGCGCTTTCGCAGAGCGAATGCGGATTGGCAGGCGCTGCCGGAGAAGGTGGCGATACAGATGAACGACACCCATCCCGCCCTTGCCGTTCCGGAGCTGATGAGAATCCTGCTCGATGAGGCTCATCTCGGCTGGGACGAGGCGTGGGACATCACCCGGCGAACCCTCGCTTACACCAACCACACACTCCTTCCCGAGGCTCTGGAGAAGTGGCCGCTGGAGTGGTTCGAGCTCCTCCTGCCCAGGCATCTCGCGATCGTCTTCGAGATCAACAGGCGTCTGCTCGAGGAGGTCCGAACACGCTTTCCGGGGGACGAGGCGCGCATTGCGCGGCTCAGCCTGATCGAGGAGGGGCCGCAGAAGCAGGTCCGCATGGCAAACCTCGCGATCGTCGGTTCTCACAGCACGAACGGGGTGGCGCGGATCCACAGCGAGCTGCTGCGGACGAGGACGGCCAGAGATCTTGCGGAGATGTATCCGGAGCGCTTCAACAACAAGACCAACGGCGTCACGCCCCGGCGGTGGCTGCGCCTCGCGAACCCGTCGCTGACGAAGGTGATCAGCGAGGCGATCGGCAACGTGTGGATGACGGACCTCGCAGATCTCGCGAGACTTTACCGGCTCGCCGACGACGTCGTATTCCGCGGCCGCTTCCTCGAGGCCAAGCACCTTGCCAAGGCCCGCTTCGCGGACTGGCTGAAGGAGACGCACGGCGTGATCGTCGATCCGCACTCCATCTTCGACTGTCAGATCAAGCGCTTCCACGAATACAAGCGTCAGCTCATGAATGCGCTGCGGATCATCGTGCTCTACAACCGCCTGCGGGCCGATCGGCGGCTCGACTTTGCGCCGCGGACGTTCTTCTTCAGCGGCAAGGCGGCGCCCTCCTATCGCCTCGCGAAGCTGGTCATCAAGCTGATCAACTGCCTCTCGGAGGAGCTCGAACGGGACAGCACGGTTGCCGGAAGGCTGAAGGTGGTGTTTCTGCCGGACTACGGAGTATCGCTCTGTGAGCGCGTGATTGCGGCTGCCGATGTGTCCAACCAGATCTCGACCGCGGGCTACGAGGCGAGCGGCACGGGAAACATGAAATTCATGATGAATGGCGCGCTGACACTGGGCACACGCGATGGCGCCAACCTCGAAATGGCGGCGGAGGCGGGCGGGGAAAATTTGTTCCTCTTCGGACTCACGGCGGACCAGGTGGCCGAAAGCCGGCCGTGGTACCGCCCGCGCTGGCACTATGAGCACGAGCCCGAGACACGGCTCGCGCTCGATGCCATTCTCGAGAATCGCTTCAACAAGGCGGAGCCCGGCATATTCGAGCCGCTGCGCGCAGCTCTGCTCACGAGCGGCGACCATTACATGCACCTTGCGGACCTGGGATCCTATCTCGAGGCCGATGCGCGTGTCGTGGAGCTGTACCGCAACCGCTCCACCTGGGCGCAGCGGGCCATCGTGAATATCGCGGCATCCGGAAGGTTCTCGAGCGATCGTGCGGTCGCAGAGTACGCGGAGGCGATCTGGAACGTGCGGCCGTGCCCAGTGCTTCAGGCGTAGGGTAGAGCAATGCGCACCGTGAGCCCGAGCGGCTTGCGATCGCGCAATTCGATGGTGCCGCCGTGCGCGAGGATGATGGAGCGCGCGATCGGAAGTCCAAGGCCCATACCCTCGCTATCGAGCTCGCGTGCGGAGGCTGACCGGTAGAAGGCCTCGAACACCTTCTCCTTCTCCCAGTCGGGAATGCCCGGTCCTTCGTCTTTGACCTCGATCAGATACCCCCCGGGCCGCTGCCGCAGAGCAACGTGCGCCCGGAGTCCGTATTTGGCGGCGTTGGAGATGATGTTCGTGAAGGCCCGCAGCATTGCCTGCGGCCGGCAGTGGTAGCGGCACCGCGCGGGACCGGCGTAACTCACCTCGGTGCCCAGGTCAGACACCATGTCGCACGCCGTCTGCAGGAGCGAATCGAGGTCCACCGCATCCGGCGCGTCGAGCTCCTCGTCGAGTCCGCGGATGAACCCGAGCGCACTGCTCAGCATCGCCTCCATGCGCTCGATGTCCGACAGCATCTTGGATTTCTCCTCCCCGAGACGGTCCGTCTCGATGCGCAATCGCAGTCGTGTGAGCGGCGTGCGCAGGTCGTGGCTGATCGCCCCGAGCATGCGCGTGCGATCGTCGAGAAAGCGCTGCAGCCGCACCTGCATCTCGTTGAAGGCCCGTATCGCCCGTCGCAATTGCCCGGGACCCTGCTCGGGCATCGCCGGAGCGTGAATGTCGAGGCCGACGCGCTCGGCGGCATGGGCAAAGCGCGTGAGCGGCGCGCTCACGCTCCAGGTGAGCCACGCCCAGAGGCCACCGGTGACCAGCACCACGAAGATGAGGATGGCGAGCTCCTCGAGCATCCCGTAGCGGACTTCGAGCCCCACGGGGCTCACGATGTCGAGCCGATCACCATCGCGAAGTTGGACCGCGATGCGCTTGGCATCCGGTTCGCCGAGAGTGGGGACCGCGTCGACCCGGACCGCACCGAGGGACTCCCCGAGCCGTTCGGCAATGCTGAGGCGAAGCGCCGAATCGGGCCGGCCGCCGCTCACCTGGGCAAGCGACGCCCGGTCGCGCCGGACCGGCTCGTAGGCAATGCGAAAATCACGGTCCTCCCAGAGATGCGCGAAAGTGGGCCGCTCAGCGGGCCTCACGGTCTCGAGGAGCCGCACGACCATCGCCACCTTCTCGACGGCGAGCTCCGGGCGCAGGACACGTTGCCACTGAGGCAGCAGCACCATGTACAGCACTGCTGCCATGGCCTGTGACAGCACGAGGCCCGCGAGGAGGATCCCGGCGACCTGGCCCCGAAAGTCGGCGGGCAGGAGCTTGCGTAGCAGGCGCTTCAAAGCGCTCGCGCCTCCGGCGTCGCCCTGTGGGGCGCTCAAGTCGGTAAGACCTCCGGCGTGAAGACGTAGCCGCCTGCGCGGACGGTCTGGATGAACGTGGGGTCCTTCGGGTCAACCTCGATCTTGCGGCGCAGGCGGCTCACCTGAATGTCGATGCTGCGATCGAACGGGGCCGCGGCGCGCGCTCGGGTGAGATCGAGCAACTGCTCGCGTGTCAGCACCCGATTCGGGTGCTCGCAGAAGGCGACGAGCAGCTCATATTCCCCACCGGTGAGGGGCACTCGGGTGCCGTCGGAAGCGTGCAGGCGGCGTGAGCCGAGGTCGAGCTTCCAGCCTGCGAAGGTGAGCACCGCCCGCCGCCGCTCGGGCGGGATGCACGGTACGAGCTGGGCACGCCGCAGCACCGCGCGAATGCGCGCGAGCAGCTCATGCGTGCTGAACGGTTTGGTGAGATAGTCGTCGGCCCCCATCTCGAGGCCGACCACGCGCTCGACCTCGCTGCCCCGGGCCGTGAGCATGATGATGGGCACATCGCTTCCGGCGCGCAGGCGGCGGCAGATGGAAAGCCCATCCTCTCTGGGCAACATGATGTCGAGGATCAGCAGATCGACGCGGCTCGTTTCGAGTGTTCGATCCATCTCCCGGCCGTCGCGTGCAACGGTCGCGCGGAAACCATTGTCGTGCAGCAGATTCGCAACGAGCGTGCGAATCTCGGCATCGTCCTCGACGAACAGGATATGGGGTGAGGGTTCCATGCGAGATCCCGTTTATAGCCTACCGCCAGCGGGAGCACGTCGTCGGTTTTGTAACGGAAGGTGCGCTATTCGGCTGCGCGCAATAGATCGTTGATCGAGGTCTTGGCGCGCGTCTGCGCATCGACGCGCTTGACGATCACGGCGCAATAGAGCCCGTAGCGGCCGTCGGCGGAGGGCAGCGTGCCCGGGACCACGACCGAGCCCGCCGGCACGCGCCCCTGCAGCATCTGACCGGTCGTGCGGTCGTAGATCCGGGTGCTCTGGCCGATGAAGACGCCCATCGAGATGACCGATCCTGCCTCGACGATGACGCCCTCGACGATCTCCGAGCGCGCCCCGATGAAGCAGTCGTCTTCGATGATCGTCGGATTCGCCTGCAGCGGCTCGAGCACGCCTCCGAGCCCGACGCCCCCGGAGAGGTGCACGTTGCGCCCGACCTGCGCGCAGGAGCCGACGGTGACCCACGTATCCACCATCGCTCCGCAGTCCACGTAGGCGCCGATGTTCACGTAGCTCG
>JASHUC010000406.1 GCA_030040235.1 Gammaproteobacteria bacterium
GAAGCAGATCACGGCGCTGCGCGCCAGGGGTTCCGATCCCTTCAAGTCCCACGACGTCGATTTTTTCTTCGGGTTGCCGAGCTCGGCGGCTTGCCAGGCGGTGCGCAGCCAGCTCGAGCTCGAGGGATTTCGCGTGGACGCCAAGCCCGTCCCGGAGGCGGTCGATCAGGTGTTCAGCCTGCACGCCTCCAAGTCGATGCGGCTCTCCGTGCCGGACATGCAGGACCTGAGCCGCCGCTTCCTCGAGCTCGCGCGCACGCACGGCGGGCGCTACGACGGATGGACCGCGGGCATCGTGCCGCAGCCTGCGGATCGGCCGCCGCAGTGAGTCGTGCCGCCTCTTAGCGCTTCTCCGTCTGGCGCTTGACCGCCTCGGCAGCGGCGGCGATGGCGGCAGGATCCCCGAGGTAGCCTCTGGCGCGCGGCTCGAGCTCTGCGTCGAGCTCGTAGAGAAGGGGGACGCCCGTTGGAATGTTGAGCTCGACGATGTCGGATTCGGACACCTCATCGAGCATCTTCACGATGGCCCGCAGGCTGTTGCCGTGTGCGACCACGAGCACGTTCCGGCCCGCGCGCAGGCCGGGGGCGATGTGCTCGCGCCAGTACGGCAGGACGCGCGCGAGCGTGTCCTTCAGAGACTCCGTGGCCGGGAGCTGCGCCGGATCGAGCTCGGCGTAGCGTGGATCGAATCGCGGATGACGCCGGTCGTCCAGTGCGAGCGGCGGCGGCGGCACATCGTAGCTGCGCCGCCAGATCTTCACCTGGGCTTCGCCGTGCCGCTCGACCGTCTCGCGCTTGTCGAGCCCCTGCAGCGCGCCGTAGTGCCGTTCGTTCAGGCGCCACGAGCGCTCGACCGGGATCCACATGCGGTCGAGCTCATCGAGCATGATCCACAGTGTGCGGATCGCGCGCTTCAGCACCGAGGTGTGCGCCACGTTGACGGCGAGTCCCGCGGCGATGAGCTGCCGGGCAGCGCTCCGCGCTTCGGCGTGTCCGGCCTCGGAGAGATCCACGTCCGTCCAGCCGGTGAACAGATTCTCCACGTTCCAGATGCTCTGGCCGTGGCGCACCAGGATCAGCTTCCCGATCATCGTCCTATTGTGTCTTACTCGGTGAGCTTGCGCACGGACTCGAGTCCCACCGATAGCGTGGCGAAGTCGGCGCTCCCGGCAGCGCGCATCTCGGCGAGCACCCGCTGCCAGTGCTCGAGCTTCTTGCCGGCCGAGGCCTCCCACGCCGCGACGCGTGCCGCCGCAGTGCGCGGTCCGCGCCGCCCGCCGAGCAGCTGCTCGGCGATGCGCCGGTGAGCGCTGTAGATGCCGTAGCGCAGCTCCGTGCGCGCGGTCGCCTGCCAGGGGCCCTCGACGGGAAGCTGCTCGACCTGATCGCGCAGCCAGTCGATACCCGTTCGGGCGCCCACCGCGAAATACGCGTGTGCGGCCTCGAGGGCGGAGGCGCGGCACGCGGCGGCGAGCTCGACCAGGTCGAGCGCCGAGTTGAGCGGATCGAGGCTCGCGACCCGGTCGGCGAGCTCGGCGGGGGCGCCGGCGGTCGCGAACTGACGGCGCGTCGCATCGAAGCGCTGGCGCCAGATACCGGTGAGAGCGCCGGCGATGTGCTGAGCGAGCTCGCGAACGCCGCTGCGCAGCTCGGCGACGGCGCGATCGATCTTGAGCTCTCCGCGCCGTGTGCCGAGCAGCCAATACGTCATGTGCCGCAGCAGCCGGCTCGTCTCGTACATCATGGTGTACTGCAGCTTCGCGGGGGCGCGATTGTCGAGCGCCTCGATCTGCGCCCACAGCGCGCGCATGTCGAAGATCTCACGCGCCGCGGTGTAGGCGCGCGCGATGCGCGCGGGCTCGGCGCCGGTGTCCTCCTGGGCGCGCAGCACGAAGACCGGGCCCATGCGATTGATGAGACTGTTGGTCGTCGCGGTGGCGATGATCTCGCGCCGCAGCCGGTGGTGCGGGATTGCCGTGCCGAAGCGCCGCCGGACCGGCGGCGGGAAATACCGCTCGAGCTCGTGCGAGAGATAGGGATCCTCCGGAACGTCCGAGTCGCGCAGGTGACGGCTCAGCCAGATCTTGCTGTAGGACAGCACGACCGCGAGCTCCGGGCGCGTGAGTCCGATGCCCCGCTTGCGACGGTCGGCGAGCTCCTCGTCCTCGGGCAGGAACTCGATCGCGCGGTTGAGGTCGCCGGTGCGCTCGAGCGAGCGCATGAGATGCTGATACTCGGCGAGCCGCGTCGCCGAGTGCAGCTCGAGCGTCGAGAGGGCCTGGCTTTGCAGGTAGTTGTTGCGCAGCACGAGCTGCGCTACCTCATCGGTCATGCTCGCGAGCAGGCGCCGGCGGCTCGACTCGCGCAACCGTCCGGCCTGCACCTCGGGATTGAGGAGGATCTTGATGTTGACCTCGACGTCCGAGGTGTTCACGCCGGCCGAGTTGTCGATGAAATCGGTGTTGAGCCGCCCGCCGCGCAGCGCGTACTCGATGCGTCCGCGCTGCGAGAGCCCGAGATTGCCGCCTTCGCCGACCACTTTCGCACCGAGCTCCGCGCCGTTCACCCGCACGCCGTCGTTGGTGCGGTCGCCGATCTCGAGCTGCGACTCGCTCGCGGCCTTCACGTACGTGCCGATGCCGCCGTTCCACAGAAGATCGACCGGCATCTTCAGGATCGCGCGGATGACCTCCTGGGGCGTCGCCGCGGGGGCGCTGATGGCGAGCATGGCCTGCGTCTCACGCGAGAGCGCGATCGATTTGGCGGAGCGAGCATAAATGCCACCGCCCCGTGAGATCACGCGCCGCTCGTAGTCGTCCCACGAGGAGCGCGGCAGCGCGAACAGCCGCGCACGCTCGGCGAAGGATCGCCGCGCATCGGGCGCGGGGTCGAGGAAGATATGCTGATGGTTGAAGGCGGCCTTCAGCAGGATGTGACGCGAAAGCAGCATGCCGTTGCCGAACACATCGCCCGACATGTCGCCGATGCCCGCGACCGTGAAGTCGGTGCGCTGGATGTCCAGGCCGAGCTCGCGGAAATGCCGCTTGACGCACTCCCAGGCGCCGCGCGCCGTGATGCCCATCTCCTTGTGGTCATAGCCGGCCGAGCCGCCGGAGGCGAACGCATCTCCCAGCCAGTAGCGGTATTCGGCGGAGATCGCGTTCGCGATGTCGGAGAAGGCGGCCGTGCCCTTGTCCGCCGCCACGACCAGGTACACATCCGCACCGTCACGGCGCAGGACCAGCGGGGGAGGGACCACTTCGCCGCGCACGATGTTGTCGGTGAGATCGAGCAATCCTCGCATGAACGTTCGATAGCACTCGATGACCTCGCGCTGCAGCTCCGCGGGCGCGGCGGGTGGGCGCTTCACGACGAAGCCTCCCTTGGCGCCCATGGGCACGATGACCGTGTTCTTGACGTTCTGCGCCTTCATGAGCCCGAGGATCTCGGTGCGGAAGTCCTCGCGGCGGTCGGACCAGCGGATGCCGCCGCGGGCGACGTACGCCATACGCAGATGCACCGCCTCGACGCGCGGGCTGTACACGAAGATCTCGAACTTCGGTCGCGGCAGGGGCAGGTCCGGGATGCGTTGCGGGTCGAGCTTTACCGCCAGATACGGTTTGGCCGTTCCGTAGGCGTCACGCTGATAGAAATTGGTGCGGATGCTCGCCGTGATGACGTTGAGGTAGGCGCGCAGGATCCGGTCCTCATCGAGGCTCCGCACCGCATCGAGTCCGCGGCGGATGGCGGCGAGCAGCCGCTCGGGACGCGGGCGCGCGTCCGGCTTCGGTTCGAGCTGTGCCGCGAACAAGCGGAACAGGTTGCGCGCGATGCCCGGATTGCTCGCGAGCACGCGCTCCATGTAGGCCTGACTGAAAGGGATTCCCGTCTGCAGCAGATAGCGGCAATAGGCGCGCAGCACCACGATCTCGCCCACTGCGAGGCCGGCGCCGAGCAGCAATCGGTTGAACCCGTCGTTCTCGACATCGCCGCACCATACGGCGATGAACCCTGCGCGAAACAGCGCATCGATGCGCTCGATATCGATGCGTCCTCCGTCGCGATGCTCGAGCTCGAAGTCCTGAATCCAGGCGGCACGCCCTTCGGCCCAGGCGAGCTCGTAGGGGCGCTCTGCAATCACACGCAGGCCGAAATTCTCCATCATCGGCAGGATGTCCGAGATCGGGACCGGGTCACCGAGCTTGACCACCTTGAGGTGCACGCGCTCCGGGATCTGGCGCTCGGGTCGATGCAGGCTCAGGCGCAGCTGGCGCGGCTCGCGCTCGAGCGCCTGCAGATCGGCGATATCGGCGAGCGCGGCGCGCGGCTGCACGTCATCGGTGTACGCCGCCGGCAACATGCGCGTGTAGCGCTCGGTCACGGCGAGCGCCGCGGCCTCGTCCACCCGCGTTGCGAGCTCCTCGCGCAGTCGATCGGCCCACGTGGTGGCAGCGGCAGCGATCAACCGCTCGATGCGGCTCACATCGATCCCGCGCCGCACGGGAGGCGCGGTGCGTACCACCACGTGCAGCCGCGCGAGGGTCGACTCGGACAGCTGCACCTGGGCTTCCACCTCGCGTCCGCCGAGCTCGGCGCGCAGGATCGATTCGATCCGGCCGCGCACGTCGGTGTTGTAGCGGTCCCGTGGCACATACACGAGGCAGGAGTAGAACCGCTCGAACTGGTCGCGGCGCAGGAACAGCCGCACGAGCGCACGCTCGTAGAGATTCACCGTGCCGCGCACGATGTGCACGAGCTCGGCCGCCGATGCCTGGAACAGCTCATCGCGTGGGAAGGTCTCGAGCGCGTTCAGCACCGCCTTGGCGTCGTGGCTGTCTGCGGCGAGCCCGAAACGCTTGACCACCTCGGCGATCTTGCCGCTCAGCACCGGAATATCGCGCGGGCTGCGGGCG
Source organism: Gammaproteobacteria bacterium (assembly GCA_030040235.1). The sequence continues at coordinate 4,914 of JASHUC010000406.1, forward strand.
TACACCGAGGAGGTCCAGAGCCCGAGAAAGCGATGCTCGCCGTGCACCGCGCCCGAGGAATCGAAGGTCTTGATGCCGATGTAGTCGAGATAGGTGGCCCGATGCACCGTCGCGACGGAGTTCGCCTTGGTGATCATGAGGAGACTCGCCGCCCGGGCGTGCTTGCGCAGCTCGCCCGTGAGCGGCGTCGATCCGGGCGCGGGTACTCCGTGGCGCGGCGTGCGCAGAATTCCGAGCCCCGAGGCGCGCGCAGGCACGAGCAGATCGCGGGCGCGGCCGCGCCGCAGCCGGTAATACCGGTAACCGAGGAAGGTGAAGTGGTTGTCGTCCATCCACTCGAGGAGCGATCTCGCCTGGTGGATCTCGCCGCGTGGCACCGGCGCGTGCCCGAGCTCGTGTGCGACCGCGCGCGCGCGCGCGCCCATGGCGCTCCAGTCCGCAACGGCCGCGCGCACGTCATCGAGCGTTGCGAGCAGCCGGCGCTCGAGCTCGACGAGGCGCTCGCGATCGAGCTGCCGGTCGATCTCGAGGAGCTGCCAGGATTCCCACGGCTTGCCGGCCGCGCGCTCGCGCGGGGCGCCGGCCAGCTCCGGAGCGGCGAGCGCCACGCGCGTGAGCCTCCCATCGCGGTCGCGCTCGACCGCGAGCACCGGATGCGCGATGAAATGCACTCCGATCGAGGCCCGGCTGAACACGATGCCGAGCGAGTCGACCAGGAACGGCATGTCACGCGTGACGACGAGCACGAGGGTGTGAGGCGACGTGAAGCCCTCGCGGTCGATGCTCGGCGAGAACACCCGCACGAGCGGCCGGTTGCGCGGCCGGCTGCGCCCGAAGTCCAGATGGTGCAGCGCTGCGGCTGCGAGGTAGCCGGGGTCGCGGGCGGCGAGATCGTCCTCGGCGACGCCGTGGAAGTAGGCGCGCAGGAACGGCTCGGCGAGCGGCGGCAGACGCCGCGGGCGTGCGCCGTGGCGCGCCGCGAGTACGATTTTCTCGATCAGGCGAACTCGGGCGGCCGGGATGTCGGTGCTCATGCCGCGCGCGATTGTATACGCTGCTCGGAGCACCTGACACAGGTCCCTTTAACAGGTGCCAGGCGCTCTAAGGCAGGTGTCCGCGGGCGATGTACTCGGCGCTCTGCATCTCGGTGAGGCGGCTGGTGGTGCGGCGGAACTCCCGGACGAGCCGCTCGCCGCGATAGAGCTGCGCGGGAGGCACGGCGGCCGAGACGATCAGGTTCACGTTGTGGTCGTAGAGCTCATCGACCAGCGCGATGAAACGGCGGGCCTCGTCCTCGCGCGAGGGATCGAATACCGGCACGCCCTCGAGGATCACCGAGCCGAATTCGCGAGCGATCTCGATGTAGTCATCGGCACTGCGTGGCCCGGCGCACAATGCCGAGAAATCGAACCACACCACACCGTCGCTGCAACGGATCACCGGGATCGTGCGACCCTCGATCACGATCGCATCGCCCGCCGCTGCGTCGGCGCCGCCCAGCGCCCGGTAGAGCTCCGCGAGGCGCCGTGGAGTGTCCGGCGCACCGGAAGCGAGGTAGGTCCCCGCGCCCGTGAGCCGGCGCAACCGATAGTCCGTTTGGCCTGCCACCTCGACCAGCTCCGTGCGGCGCTCGATCAGCTCGATCGCGGGCAGGAAGCGCTCCCGTTGCAGTCCGTCCTTGTACAGATCGCGTGGGTGCACGTTGGAGGTCGCAACCAGGCAGACCCCGTGGCTCGCGAGACCGGCCAGCAATCCGCCGAGGATCATCGCATCGGCGATGTCGCTGACCGAGAGCTCATCGAAGCACAGCACGCGCGTATCGCGCGCGATGCGCTCGGCCACGTGCGCGAGCGGGCTCTCGAGGTTCCTCGTCTCGCGCAGTGCAGCGTGCACCTCGTGCATGAAGCGGTGGAAGTGCGTGCGCCGCGCCTCCGGGAACGGGAGACTGCGGAAGAAAAGGTCCATGAGCCAGGTCTTGCCTCTTCCTACGGCTCCCCACAGGTACACTCCGCGCTCGGGCTCCGTTCGGCTTGCTCGCCATCTCAAGCGGGAGCGGCTCCGCGCGCGCGCCGCGATCAACCGGTTGCGCAGATCATCGAGCCTGCCGACGGCGGCGAGCTGAGCAGGATCGGCTTGAAAGCCAGGCCCCGCGAGTTCGCGGGCATAGAGCTCGCGCAAATCGATCGCCGTTGCCTCGGCGCTCATTCAAAGCGCCTGATAATTGGGTCCGGAGCCGCCCTCGGGCGTGGTCCAGTCGATGATCTCGTAGGGATCCTTGATGTCGCAGGCCTTGCAGTGCACGCAATTGGCAGCGTTCACCTGCAGGCGCCTGCCGCCCGGTTCCTCGACCATCTCGTAGACGGCGGCCGGGCAAAACCTCTGGCAGGGATTGCCGAACTCCCTGGCGCAGCGGTCCACGCAGATGCTCGTATCGAGCACCTTGAGGTGCACGGGCTGGTTCTCATCATGGGAGGTCGCGGCGAAGAACACCGAGGCGAGCCGATCGCGTGGCGGCAGCGTGCGCTCGATCCACCCACGGTCGGGCGAGGCATACTCCGCGAGCAGTTTGAGCCGCGCGTGATCGGGAGTGCGGTTCTTGAGCGTCCAGGGCGTACGCCCGCCGGTCGCCACTTCGAGCGCCGCATTGGCGATGCCGATCCACAGGCCATACTTGAATGCGGGCTTGAAGTTGCGCACCGCCTTGAGCTCGTGGCCGCCGTCGGATGCGCGCCAACGTGCATCGAACCCCGCGGGTGATCCGCTCGCCACGAGATGCTCGGCGGCGAGCATCCCGGAGCGGATGGCCTGGTGAATGCCCTTGATCTTCGGCACGTTCACCCCGCCGCCCGCATCTCCGATGAGCAGGGCGCCCGGCATCTCGAGCCGCGGGATCGACTGCCAGCCTCCCGCGGCGATGGTACGCGCGCCGCCGGCCACGATCTCGCCACCCTCGAGGAGTGGCTTGACGGCCGGGTGATGCTTGAACTGCTGGAAGGCCTCGAACGGCGAGAAGCGCGGGTCCTCGTAATCGAGTCCCGACACGAAACCCACGTACACCCGATCGTTGTCCAGATGATAGATGAAGCTGCCTCCGTAGGTGCGTGAGTCGAGCGGCCAGCCGAGAGTGTGCTGGATCAAGCCGGGCTCGACCCGCCCCTTCGGCAGCTGCCACAGCTCCTTCAACCCGAGGCCGTAGCTCTGGGGACAGGAGCGCGCATTGAGGCCGAATCGGCGTATCAGCTGCTTGGCGAGGCTGCCGCGCGCGCCCTCGGCAATGATCGTCGTTCGGGCGCGGATATCGGCGCCGGGCGAGTAGTTCGGTCCGTGCGCTCCGCTTTTCTCGACGCCCATGTCGCCCATGCGCACACCGGCGACCGATCCATCGGAATCAAAGAGTGGTTCGGCCGCGGCGAATCCCGGGAAGACATCCACCCCGAGGCTCTCGGCCTTCTGCGCGAGCCACGGTGTGAGGAGCCCGAGAGAGATGATGAAGTTGCCGCGATTGTGCAGCTGCGGCGGGATGGGCAGTGCGAGGCTCCGGGTGCGGGTGAGAAGCCGAAACTCATCGCGCTTTGCGGGCACGCAGATGCCGGGCGGGCTCCGGCGCCACTCCGGCGCGAGCCTGTCGAGCGGTCCGGGCTCCATCACGGCTCCGGAGAGCGCGTGGGCGCCCACGGCGGAGGCCTTCTCCAGGACGCAGACGCTCGAGTCCGCCTGCAGCTGCTTCAACCGGATGGCACACGCGAGCCCCGCGGGACCCGCCCCGACGATCGCGAAGTCGTACTCCATCACGTCCCGCGGCGGGACATCGGGGTGTGCGGAGGCGGGCGTTTCTTGGCTTGCCACGAGGCGCAGTCTACATGCGGAATATGCCGTAGCGATCGGTCTCGGGCTCGGGGCCCGCAATGGCCAGGTGCAGGGCGAGCCCGAGCACACGCCGCGAATCGAGCGGATCGATCACGCCATCGTCCCACAGGCGTGCGGTCGCGTAGTACGGGTGACCCTGTGTCTCGTACTGTGCCCGGATCTCCTCCATGAACGCCTGCTGCTCGCTCTCGGGCCAAGCCTTCCCACGAGCCTGCGCGGCATCGCGGCGCACCGTCGCGAGCACCTGCGCGGCCTGCTCTCCGCCCATCACCGAGATGCGCGAGTTGGGCCAGCTCCAGAGAAAGCGCGCCCCGTAGGCGCGCCCGCACATCGCGTAGTTGCCGGCGCCGAAGGAGCCGCCGATGATCAGGGTGAGCTTCGGCACGGTCGCGCAGGCGACGGCCGTGACCATCTTCGCGCCGTCCTTGGCGATGCCGGCGCGCTCGTAGCGCTCGCCCACCATGAAGCCGGTGATGTTCTGCAGAAACAGCAGCGGCACCCGGCGGCGGCTCGCAAGCTCGATGAAATGGGTGCCCTTCAGGGCGGATTCGGAAAACAGGATGCCGTTGTTCGCCAGGATCCCGACGGGACAGCCCCAGATGCGGGCGAATCCACACACCAGCGTGGTGCCGTACTCGGCCTTGAACTCATGGAACTCGGACTCGTCGACCAGCCGGCCGATGATCTCGCGGACCTCGAAGGGCTGGCGCGCATCCTCGGGCACGATGCCATAGAGCTCCGCGGGATCGAGCTCGGGGTCGCGCGGCTCGGCACACTCGAGCCACGGCGCCCCGGGAGCGGGTAGCCGTGCGATGGCCGAGCGGGCGATCGCGAGCGCATGCGTGTCGTTCTCGGCGAGATGGTCCGCCACGCCCGAGATCCGCGCGTGCACCTCGCCTCCACCGAGCCGCTCCGCATCGACCTGCTCGCCGGTTGCGGCCTTCACGAGCGGTGGACCGCCCAAGAAGATCGTGCCCTGGTTGCGCACGATGATCGTCTCATCGGACATGGCGGGGACGTAGGCGCCGCCTGCGGTGCAGCTGCCCATCACCACGGCGATCTGCGCGATGCCGCGCGCCGACATCTGCGCCTGGTTGTAGAAGATGCGGCCGAAGTGGTCCCGGTCCGGAAACACCTCATCCTGAAGGGGCAGGAAGGCGCCGCCCGAATCGACGAGGTAGACGCAGGGCAGGGCGTGCTCGAGGGCGATCTGCTGGGCACGCAGGTGTTTCTTCACCGTGATCGGGAAGTAGGTGCCTCCCTTGACGGTCGCGTCGTTTGCGATGACGAGCACCTCGCGCGAGTGGACGCAGCCGATGCCGGTGATGAGCCCGGCACCGGGGGCCTCGCCCGCGTAAAGGCCGTGCGCGGCGAGCGGGGAGAGCTCGAGGAACGGGGCGCCCGGGTCGAGGAGCGTTCGAATGCGCTCACGCGGCAGGAGCTTGCCCCGACCCGTGTGGCGGCGCCGCGCTTCCTCTCCGCCCCCGAGACTCGCATGCTCGGCCTGCGCTCGCAAATCGGCGGCGAGCGAGCTCATGTGCGCGCAGTTCGCGCGGTAGCGTTCGTCCGAGGTGTCGAGCTGAGTTTGAATGCGCGGCATTATCGGTCTGCTCGCGATCGGGCGTCCGGCCTCATGTCGCCTCCACCGCAAGGGCGACCGCCTCGCCGCCCCCGATGCACAGCGAGGCGATGCCGCGCTTGAGTCCTCGCCTCCTCAACGCATGCACGAGCGTGACGAGGAGCCGCGCACCGGTCGCCCCGATCGGGTGCCCGAGCGCGCAGGCCCCGCCGTTCACGTTCACGCGCGAGGCATCGAGGTCCAGGTCGCGCATGGCGGCGAGCGTCACCACGGCGAAGGCTTCGTTGATCTCGTACAGATCCACCTCGCGGCTCGCCCAGCCGAGCTTCTCGAGCACTTTGCGTATCGCACCCGCCGGGGCGGTCGTGAACCAGGCGGGCTCCTGCGCGTGGCTCGCGTATCCGAGGATGCGCGCGAGCGGCCGCAGACCGATGCCTTGGGCTAGGGACTCACGCATCAGAATCAGCGCTGCGGCACCATCGGATATCGAGGAGGAGCTCGCCGCGGTGACGGTGCCGTCCTTGGCGAATGCCGGCTTGAGCGAGGGAATCTTGCTCACGTCGCACGTGGAGGGCGTCTCGTCCCGGCGCACGACCGCCTCGCCCTTGCGGCTTTTCACGCTGAGCGGGGTCGTCTCGGCGTCGAAGGCGCCGGTCTCGACCGCCGTGGCCGCGCGCCGGACCGACTCGGCCGCGAAAGCGTCCTGCTCGGCGCGCGTGAAGCCGTACTTGCGCGCCGTCGCTTCCGCGAAGTGCCCCATGAGCTCGCCGTCGAACGGGCTCTGCAGGCCGTCGAAGAACATGTGGTCGAGCACCTCGCCGTGTCCCATGCGGTAGCCGCTGCGCGCCTTCGGCAGGAGGTACGGCGCGTTGCTCATCGATTCGAGGCCGCCTGCGAGCGCAATGCCGACATCGCCGCAACGAATCTGATCGGCGGCCATCATCACGGCCTTCAGGCCCGACCCGCACATCTTGTTGATGGTGGTCGCAGGCACCTCCGCCGGGACCCCGGCGCCGAGTGCCGCCTGCCGGGCCGGAGCCTGACCGAGCCCGGCCGCGAGCACGCAGCCCATGATGACCTCCTCGAGCTCGCGCGGCTCGAGCCCCGAATGCTCGAGCGCGGCACGCACGGCTGCGGTGCCGAGCTGCGGGGCGCTGAGCGGGGCGAGCGCGCCCTGAAAGGCACCGATCGGTGTGCGCCGCGCCGCAACGATCACCACGGTATCCGACGACATGATTCCCTCCGGCTCCACGTGGGCTGTGAAAGGCTTCCGGCTCAAGCCGGCTTCAGTCCGCGCTCGAACAGCTCGATGAAGTGCGTGGCGATCTGCGGGGGGCCGAGCGGCTCGCCGGCGCGATACCAGTGGCCGATCCCGTTGAGCGCCCCGGCGAGCGCGAAAGCGGCCATCTTCGGATCGCAGTCACGGATCGAGCCGTCGCCGATACCCTCGCGAATGAGGCGCCGTATGCCCTGATCGATCTCGGACTTCATCATCTTCAAGCGCCGCGCGACGGCCGGTGACAGATCATGGTCCTCCACGCGCACCATGCACCAGCCGAAGTCCGAGGCCATGACCTCGGCATAGCGCCCCGCGAGCGCGGCGAGCTTGTCGCGCCCCGTGCCCGGTGAGTGGCCGAGCTCGGCGAGCACCGCGGTGATGCGTCCGATCCCGAGCCGGAAGCACTCGAAGATGATCTGTTCCTTGTTGGTGAGATAGTAGTAGATCGTCGGCTTGGTGACGTTGAGAAACGAGGCGATATCATCGAGCGTCGTATTGTGAACGCCACGCTCGCGAAACACCCGCGCGGCCGCGAGCAGCACGGCCTCGCGCTTGCTCTCGCGCTCCCGCGCGCGCTCGCGCACCGGCTTCCAGGGTGACTCGCTCGCCGGCTCGATCTTCGCTTCCCGCCGCCGCACCGTCCGCACGTTCGTCTCGCTGGGTCTGCATTGACCGCCGTACCGTACGGCGATTATACTCCATAGTATCAATCCTACCAGATAGTAAAGACCGGAGGCGAGGTGGCCGCAAGAACGCAGGGGTTGAGCGCCCGCCTCGCGGCGGCGCGCGCGCCCGGGCCTGGCCGGCCGCTGCGGTTCGTCACCGCCGCCTCGCTCTTTGACGGGCACGACGCCGCCATCAACCTCGTGCGGCGCCTGCTGCAGGCCCATGGTGCCGAGGTCATCCACCTGGGGCACAACCGCAGCGTCGCCGAGATCGTATCCGCCGCGATCCAGGAGGATGCCGATGCGGTCGCCGTGAGCTCCTACCAGGGCGGCCACAACGAGTACTTCACCTATCTCGTGGACATGCTGCGCGAGCGCGGCTGCCCCCACATCCGCGTGATCGTCGGCGGGGGCGGAACGATCGCACCCCACGAGATCGAGGCTCTGGAGCGCTACGGCGTCGAGAAGGTGTACACCCCGGAGGACGGCCGCCGCATGGGCCTCAACGGGATGGTGGACGATGTGCTCGCGAGAGTGCGTGCGGCGGGCAAGCCGGCGTACGAAGCAAAGCCGCTCACGGCGAACGATCAGGCGCATCTGGCGCGTAGCATCTCGCTGCTCGAGAACGAGCCGGCCGAGCCGGCCTCCCAGCGACGCTCGGGAGCGGGCGCGGCCAAGGGGGTACGGGCGCCGGAGGATTCGCAGGCCGCGCGGCTGCGCCGCGCGCTCGCGCAGGAGGCCCCTGCGGTGCCGGTGATCGGCATCACCGGCACGGGCGGGGCGGGCAAGTCGAGCCTCCTCGATGAGCTGCTGTCGCGATTCATTCGTGCCTTTCCGGGCAGGCGGATCGCGGTCGCGGCCATGGACCCCACGCGCCGCCGCAGCGGCGGAGCTCTGCTCGGTGACCGCATCCGCATGAACAGCCTCGCCTCGGAGGCGATCTTCATGCGCTCCCTCGGCACGCGACGCCAGTATCTCGCGACCGCGGCCGCGCTTGCCGAGGTGATCGCCCTGTACAAGGCGGCGCGATTCGATCTGATCATCGTCGAGACGGCGGGCATCGGTCAGTCGGGCACGGAGATCGTCGATCTCGCCGATCTCACGCTCTATGTGATGACGGGCGATTACGGCGCGCCGAGTCAACTCGAGAAGATC
>JASHUC010000407.1 GCA_030040235.1 Gammaproteobacteria bacterium
GTCCTGCACATCGACCTGCACCTCGTGCACGAGGTCACCTCGCCGCAAGCCTTCGCCGAGCTCCGTGCGCGCCGTCTGCCGGTGAGGCGCAAGGATCTGACGCTCGCGACGCTCGATCATTCCACCCCGACCCGCACGGAGCAGGTCTTCGGTGGCGCGCCGATCACGATCGAGTCGGCCGCGCGGCAGGTGCACGAGCTCGAGGCGAACTGTGCCGCCTTCGGCGTCGAGTTGCTCGGCCTCACCTGCGCGCAGCGCGGCATCGTGCACGTCATCGGCCCGGAGCTCGGACTCACCCAGCCCGGCAAGACGATCGTGTGCGGCGACAGTCACACGAGCACCCACGGAGCCTTCGGTGCGCTCGCCTTCGGGATCGGGACGACCGAGGTCGGGCACGTGCTCGCGACGCAGTGCCTGCTGCAGCGCCGGCCGAAGACCTTTAGCATCGAGGTGAGCGGGCGGCTCGCGGGGGGTGTCACCGCGAAGGATTTGGTTCTGGCGGTCATCGGACGCATCGGCGTGGCAGGCGGCACCGGCCACGTGATCGAGTATCGCGGCGAGACGATCCGGGCACTCGACATGGATGAGCGCATGACCGTGTGCAACATGTCGATCGAGGCCGGCGCACGCGCGGGGATGGTCGCCCCGGATGAGACGACGTATGCCTACCTGGGCAGTCGCCCGCGCGCCCCACGCGGTGAGGCCTGGGAGCAAGCCGTGGCGCGCTGGCGGAAGTTGCCGAGCGATCCGGGCGCCCGCTACGACCGCGAGCTCGATTTCGACGCCGGGCTCATCGAGCCGATGATCACCTACGGCACCCATCCGGGGATGACGATTCCGGTCACCGGATGCGTCCCCTCCCGCACCGACGATCCGATGTTCGACCGGGCGCTCGCCTACATGGGGCTCGAGGCCGGAGCACCCCTTCGCGACCGCCCCATTAACGTCGTGTTCCTCGGCAGCTGCACCAACTCGCGCCTCTCGGATCTGCGCGGCGCGGCGCGCGTGCTGCGCGGCCGCAAGCTCGCGCGCGGCGTGCGCATGCTGGTCGTGCCGGGCTCGCAGCAGGTGAAAGCCGCCGCGGAAGCCGAAGGCTTGCACCACATCTTCATCGAGGCGGGGGCCGACTGGCGCGAGTCGGGCTGCTCGATGTGCATCGGCATGAACGGTGACACGCTCGGCCGCGGGGAGTATTCGGTGAGCACGAGCAACCGCAACTTCGAAGGCCGCCAGGGCGCCGGCAGCCGGACGCTGCTCGCGAGCCCGCTCACGGCAGCCGCCTCCGCGGTGCGGGGCCGCGTCACGGATCCGCGCGAGCTGCTCAATGAGTAAGCGGATCATTTGCTCGCGCACGCTCGTGCTGCCGGCCGAGAACATCGACACCGACCAAATCATCCCGGCGCGCTTTCTCACCACCACCACCCGCTCGGGGCTCGGGCGGCACCTGTTCACCGATTGGCGCTATGCTGCGGACGGCACGCCCCGGCCGGAGTTCGCGCTCAATCGCCCGCACGCCGCCGGTTGCCTCATCCTGGTCGCGGGGCGCAATTTCGGCTGCGGATCCTCGCGGGAGCACGCACCCTGGGCGCTCGTCGACTTCGGCTTTCAGGCGGTGGTGAGCACGCAGATTGCCGATATCTTCCGCAACAATGCCCTGAAGAACGGGCTCGTGCCGGTGGTGGTCGATGAGGGGACCAGCCGCTGGCTCATAGAGCATCCCGGGGCCGAAATCACTGTCGACGTCGAGGCCGGAACGGTCGCACTGCCGAGCGGTGTCGAGGTGCGCTTCCCCCTCGAGGCGTTTGCGCGCTACTGCCTGCTCAATGGCGTCGATGAGCTCGGATTTCTCCTCGAGCGGCTCCCCGACATCGAGGCGTACGAGCGCCGCGCCGCGGTGGGACCACCCTCCTGATGGAGGCTCGTATCGCCGTCCTCCCGGGCGACGGCATCGGCCCGGAAGTCATCGCCGAGGGTCTGCGCGCCTTGAGCGCTCTCGCCGCCGCGTTCGGCCACCGCTGGCACATCGAGGCGCTGCCCTTCGGGGGTAACGCCATCGACACTGACGGCGATCCCCTGCCCGCCCGGACACTCGATGCGTGTCTCGCGGCGGATGCCGTGCTGCTCGGGGCCATCGGCGGCCCGCGCTGGTCATCCCCGGGTGCGAAGGTTCGTCCCGAGCAAGGTCTGCTCAGGCTCCGCAAGGCCCTCGGCGTGTACGCCAACCTGCGTCCGGTGGCGGTGCACCCCGCGCTCATCGAGGCCTCGACGCTCAAGGCGGATGTCCTCACCGGGGTCGATCTGGTGTTCGTCCGCGAGCTGACCGGCGGCATCTACTTCGGCGAGAAGCGGCGCGAGGCCGCCCGTGCGATCGATGTGTGCGAATACACGGTTGCCGAGGTCGAGCGCGTCAGCCGCGCGGCTGCCCGGCTCGCGCAGTCGCGCCGCCGCAAGCTCACCTCGATCGACAAGTCGAACGTCCTCGAGACCTCCCGGCTGTGGCGCGAGGTGTGCGAGCGTGTCGTGCGCGCGGAATTTCCCGATGTCACGCTCGAGCACATGCTGGTCGATGCCGCGGCGATGCATCTCATCCGCCG
>JASHUC010000408.1 GCA_030040235.1 Gammaproteobacteria bacterium
TCGGGCTCTCGACGAGCCTTGCCGTCTCGCTCGCGGCGCTCGTCGTGCTCGGCGGGTCGGATCAGGTGAGCGTCTACATTCGCTCGGCGCTGGTGCAGTTCGCCACGCCCGATGCCATGCGCGGACGGGTGAGCGCAGTGAGCACGCTCTTTATCAGCAGCTCGAACGAGCTCGGCGAGTTCGAGTCCGGCGTCACCGCCGCGCTGTTCGGCACCGTGCCGGCGGTCGTGCTGGGCGGCGTCGGCACGCTCGTCATCGTCGCCGTGTGGATGAGGATCTTTCCGCCGTTGCGCCACGTCGATCGAATGACCGATGTGGCGCCCGCGTGATGCCGGCCCTATCGCTGCGACTGCTGCCGGTCCCAGTCCTTCTTCCCCTCATCCTGTCCGGCGACGGAATAGAGCACCTGGGCGTTGCGCGTCTTCTGGAAATCCTCGAGCGACTGGCCGCGCATGGCGGCGTAGATGTGCAGGTTCGTCGTGCCGACCACCGCGCCGAGCTTCTCGAGCAGGAAGAAAATCACTCCGTAGTGGATGAGGGCCCGCCAGTCGCGGCGGCGGATCATGTCGCGCTCCTGCGCCGTGAGCCCCGCCTCCTCGAACATGGGCTCCGGATCGCTCAGGAACCGGCGACGTTGCTCCGGAATGATGAGCCGGTGCAGGAATTCGTTGATCCGATAGGCCTTCACGCTGCGCTCGAGCGTGAATGGGTAGGTCCCGGGAAGGTTCTCGATTCCGGACCACTGGCGGCGGATGCGCTCGCGATACTGCTCGATCGACTCCTCCCGGGGCTCGCTCGAATCGTTCTCGTAGATGACGGTTGCGATGGGGGTCATCGACGGCAGGTAGTATGCCTGGTGGAGCTTTCTCACCCGGGCGGAGAGCGCACCGCGCATGATGAGCCACATGATGACCTCCGAGCCTTCGAATCCGCCGCGCTGGGCGTATTCGGCGATCGTGAGCTCGGTGAGCCGCTCGGGCTCTTTCTCGAGCAGCTCGAGAAACTCCATGTCCCAGGGCGTGTTGTTGAATCCCGCCCGCTCCCCGTGCACCTGGTGAGATAGGCCGCCGGTGCCGACGATCGCGACCTTCAGGTCCTCCGGATAGCTCTCGATAGCCTTGCGCAGCGAGCGCCCGAGCTTGAAGCAGCGCCGGGCCGAGGGGATCGGAAACTCGAGCACCCCGACCTGCAACGGCACGATCGCGCCCGGCCAATCCGTCTCGTGTGGCCAGAGCAGCGAGAGAGGCGAGAAACAGCCGTGGTCGAGTCCCTTCGCCTGGAAGTACGCGAGATCGAACTCATCGGCGACGAGCCCGGCGGCGATGTGGCGCGCGAGCGCCGGATGACCCTTGATGGGCGGCAGGCGTCGCGGGCCGCCGCCCTCGTCGGCGGGCCAGTAACGGTCCCCGACACCGAGGGCAAACTGCGAGTAGTGATCGAAGAAGAAGGACGTGACGTGGTCGTTGTAGACATAGAACAGCACATCCGGGCGCTTCTCCGCGAGCCACTGCTGCACGGGCCGGTACCCCTCGAAAATGGGCGCCCACACCGGGTCCAGCTGCTTCCCCGTATCCAGGGCGAAACCGATCGTCGGGGTATGTGAAGTGGCGATTCCACCCACTATCGTGGCCATGACTTAAGCTCCTCGTCACCGCTGTCGGCGGTATCATTTTATCCTATGGATGAGTCGCCGAATCCCATCGAGGTCGAGCTCGCAGGCGAGCAAGCCGCCGCCCTGGGACGCGCCGGCGAGGGTCTGGGTGCGGCGCTCGCGAAGCTCCGCCAGTTCGAGGCTGGCCTCACCCAGAGGGCTCCACAACCCTCCGACAGCGCCGCTCGGCAGGATCTCATCGCGCGCGCCGGGGAAGCGTTCTGGTCCTACATCGTGCAGCGCGAGGCTCTGGGACTCTACGATGAGGAGACGATTGCGCGCGACTACGGTGTCCCGGTCGAGGTGCGCAACCTCGGCCCGAGAATCCGTAACTCCCGGGCCTGATCGGCGGGGCGCGGCTACTCGGGGGGCGCAACGACAAGTTTTGCGGTGAGGCGCGAGGTGCTGACGAGTGCGGCGAGCAGTGCGATCGCCGCCGCAACGAGCAGTGCGAGGCTCGCGCCCTTGGCGGGATAGGCCCGGAACACGATCGCGACTCCCGCTGCGCCGACGGTCTGGCCGAGCAGCCGCGCGGTGCTCAGCATTCCTCCAGCGGCACCGCTGCGCGAGCGAGGGGCAGCGAGAATCAGCGTGCGGTTGTTCGGGGACTGGAACAGGCCGAATCCGATTCCGCAGAGCGCCATGCGCCAGATCAGGTCGCCGGCGGAGCCACCGGCGGGAAAAATCCCGAGCAGCAGCAGACCGCAGGACATGATGGCGAGCCCCGCGCCCCCCAGGATTCCGGCGGGGAAGCGATCGGAGAGCCGGCCGGCAATCGGCGCCGTGATCGCGACCGCGAGCGGCCAGGGCGTCATGAGCAGTCCCGTTTGCGCGGGACTGTGTCCGAGGCGCTCGATGTCGAACGGCAATGCGACGAGCGCGGCCATCTGGCCGATGAAGGAGCAAACGGAGGTCACGACCGACAGAGAGAATAGCCGGATACGCAGCAGATCGAACGGAATGAGCGGTGCCTCGCGCTCGAGCTCGTGACGCGCCAGCAGGACCGCGAGCACGCCGCCGGCGCAGATTTGGCCGGCGCCGAGCAGGGTCGCGGCATCGTGTGCGAGACTCTGCAGCCCGCTGGCGAGCAGCCCGAAAGCCCCCGCGTGCAGTGCCGCGCTCGCCCAGTTGAGGCGGTGCGCCGTGCGCTCCGTGACCGGCAGGGCGTAGCTCGCGATGAGAAGCGTCGTGATGCCGATCGGGCCGTTGATCGCGAAGAGCCAGCGCCAGGGGCCTACCGCGAGCACTGCGGCCGCAACGGTCGGGCCGATCGCTGCCGAGGTCGCCACGGCGAAGGCATTGATCCCGACCGCGCGACCGAGCAGCCGCTGAGGGTAGGTGAAACGGACGAGCGCCGCACTGACGCTCATGATTCCGGCCGCCCCGAAACCCTGGATGATGCGCGCGGCGATGAGCGCAAGCATCGAGGGTGCGACAGCGCAGGCGAGTGAGGCGGCGGTGAATATCGCAAGACCGCCCTGGGAGACCCGCCGATAGCCGACCACCTCCCCGAGGGCGGCCAGCGGCAGCAGCGCTACGAGTATCGCGATCTGGTAGGCGTTGATGACCCAGAT
>JASHUC010000038.1 GCA_030040235.1 Gammaproteobacteria bacterium
CAGGGGCTCCGAGCGGTTGAGCACCTCGAGCGCCGTCGCGAGCACCTCGACTCGCCCCGAGGCGAGGTTCGGGTTCACCGTGCCGGACGGCCGCTCGCGAACGCGGCCCTTCACGCTCACGACGAACTCGTTGCGCAGCCGCTCCGCCTCGCGAAACACCTCGGCCCGATCGGGATCGAAGACGACCTGCAGCAGCCCCTCGCGGTCGCGCAGGTCGACGAAGATCACTCCGCCGTGGTCGCGCCGCCGGTGCACCCACCCGGCGACGGTGACCTCCGCGCCGCAGAGCTTCTCGTTGACGGTGCCGCAGTAGTGGGTGCGCATGGGTCGGAAATGTTACCAGACAGAGGACGATCAGCCTGAGCAGCCAGGGCGGGCGGCGCGCCGGCAGAGTCGGCCGCCTCTGCGGCGCTCACATTCTCACCGCGCGTACGCAGCCGGATTTCCCGTACCGGAGGATGTCCTTGTCCCGCGTTGCCAAGGGGATTCCCTTGATGCGTGCGGTGGCGATGAGGAGGCGATCCGCCGGATCGCCATAGGGTTCGCGGGGCAGGAGCGTGCTCTCGGCCGCGATGTCGGCGTCGATCGGGAGCAGTCTCACGCCGGCGGGGCTCAGTGCACGGCGCACCCAGTCTCTGAGCGGCGCGGAGAGTTGAATCCGGCCTTTCGCGTGCAGGACACCCATCTCCCACACGGAGATCGCCGAGATGAGCAAGCCGCCGGACCCGCGCGCATCCTCGAGCTGCTTCACGCTCGCCGCGGCGAGCTGCTCCGCATCACCCGCGGCATACCAGAGCCAAATATGCGTATCCAGAAGGAGCACGCAAACTCACCTCTTCGGGCGCTCTTTCCTGGCTGTCGCGCGTGCGTAAAGTCGATCCTCATCCCCCGATAGTGCGCTCCACTCCTCGCCAACGGGCGCGGTCACGTCGCCCTCGATTCTCATCGAACCCTTCATGTACCCGAAGAGCGAACGCGGGCTGCCGGCGACGGGCGTCAGCTGGGCCACGGGCCGCCCGTGCTTGGTGATGACGATCGGCTCGCGGGTCTTCTCGACCTGATCCATGAGCTTGAGGCATTCGGCCTTGAATCGGGCCGCGGAAATCTCCATCGTGGGCGACCTATGTGACCACAATTTGTGGTCATTCTAGGGACGGCGCCGGTCGCCGTCAACCGCGGAGCCGGTCGCGCGCTACGACGGGGCTCGCGGGTTCCGCGCATGCGGATCGGGCACGAACGGCGGCGTGACGACGCCGCAGGTGACGATCATCTTCATCGCCGCATCGACGCTCATGTCGAGCGGAATCACCTGCGAACGCGGCACGAGAATGATGAATCCCGCGGTGGGATTAGGCGCCGGGGAGATGAAGACGCAGAGCAGCGACTCTCCGGTCTTGGCGCTCACCTCGGCCACGTCCTCCGCGGTCACGAACCCGATGCTCCAGATCCCGGGGCGCGGGTACTCGACCGCCACGACCTGCCGGAACGAGTGGCTCGAGGTCAGCACGCTTTCGGCGAAGCTCTTCACGCCGCTGTACACCGAGCGCACGAGGGGAATGCGCTGCAGGAGCTCCTCCCAGTAGGCGACCAGCTGGCGCCCGACGAGATTCGTCACGGCGAGGCCCGTCAGGAGAAGCACCACGAAGGCGAAGAGGATGCCGAAACCCGGAATGGAGAACCCGAAGAGCGCCTTCGGGCGCAAATGCTCGGGCAGCACCTGCAGCGTGCGGTCCATCATGTCCACGATGAACCCGACGACCCAGATCGTCGCGAGGACCGGCAGCCACACGAGCATCCCGGCGACGAGATAGCGCCTGAGACTCCAGCTGCGTTTGCCCGCGGCGCGCGGCGGCGGCACGGCCGCCGGCTCGGGCCGCGCAGCCCCGGAGCGCTGCTGCGCGTGCTGCTCGGGCCGCTCCGGCTGGGCCGGAAAGAGCTCTCCGATGACCGGCGGGTTCTCCCTCGGGGTCTCGAGCGGGCGGCTCACCTGCGCGCCTTGCGCACCTGACGGGTCTTGGCCCGCCCCCCGGGCCGGCTGCCGCGCGCCTTGGCCGTGCGAGGCGGCGGCGCCTTGCGCGAGATGGCGACGCTCTTGCGCCCCGCCGCGGCAGCGGCCGCTTTGGGCTCGGCCTTGGTTTCGGCGGACTTCGACTCCGGCGACTTGGCATCGGCCGGCTCGGGCTTGGTTTGCTTCGCCTCGCCCTCTTTCGCCTCGCCGCCCTTCGCCTCGCCGGCCGTCTCGGCGAGATTGCGCTTGGTCTCCTTCTCCGACTTGAAGTCCGTTTCGTACCACCCGGCTCCCTTCAGGCGGAAGTTCGGGACGGACACGAGCTTCTTCAGCGTGTTCTTCCCGCACGAGGGACACTTCTTCAGCGGGGGGTCGGTGATCTTCTGCATCACCTCGCTGTAGAACTTGCAGCTCGAGCATTCGTATTCGTAGAAGGGCATGGCGCTTTAGGAGTTGTTTGGTTGTACTCGCGAAAGTATACCTGCTGGGGGCGCCGCGGCGCGCCCTCTCGCCGGGATCAGGCCGCCTTCCGAACCCCTTTCTGAAAAGCGAGATGGCCGTCACGGACGGTGGCCTGGATCGCATCACCCGGACCGAAATCGCCCTTCAGAATGCGCGCGGCGAGCGCATTCTCGATCTGCTGCTGGATCACCCGCTTGAGCGGGCGCGCCCCGTAGACCGGATCGAACCCCGCCTCGCCGATGAGCTCGCGCGCGCGATCGTCGAGCACGAGGTCCATGTTGCGCTCCTGCAGGCGCTTGCGCAGGTAGGCGAGCTGGATGTCCACGATCTTGCCGATCTGCTCGGTGCCGAGCGGGTGGAACACGACGATATCGTCGATGCGGTTGATGAACTCGGGCCGGAAGCTCTGCTGCACGATCTCCATCACGGCGGTGCGCATGCGCGCGTAATTCTCCGCGCCCGCGTATTCCTGGATCACGTTCGAGCCGAGATTCGAGGTCATGATGATCACGGTGTTGCGGAAGTCGACGGTGCGGCCCTGCCCGTCGGTCAAGCGCCCGTCGTCGAGCACCTGCAGCAGCACGTTGAACACGTCCTGGTGGGCCTTCTCGACCTCATCGAGCAGGATCACCGAGTACGGTCTGCGGCGCACGGCCTCGGTGAGGTAACCGCCCTCCTCGTAGCCGACGTACCCGGGCGGGGCGCCGATCAGGCGCGCGACCGAGTGCTTTTCCATGAACTCCGACATGTCGATGCGGATGAGCGCATCCTCGGTGTCGAAGAGAAAGTCCGCGAGCGCCTTGCAGAGCTCGGTCTTGCCGACGCCGGTCGGCCCCAGAAACAGAAACGAGCCGTTGGGACGGCGCGGGTCGGATAGCCCGGCGCGCGAGCGCCGGATGGCATCGGAGACGATGCGCACCGCCTCGTCCTGACCCACGACGCGCTTCTCGAGCTCCCTCTCCATTCGCAGCAGCTTCTCCTTCTCGCCCTCGAGCATCTTCGCGACCGGTATGCCGGTCCACTTGGAGACGACCTCGGCGATCTCCTCCTCGGTCACGCGATTGCGCACCAGGTGGGTCTCCTTCTTCTCGGCAGCCGTCGCGTCGGCGAGGCGCTTCTCGAGCTCCGGAATGCGGCCGTACTGCAGCTCCGCCATGCGGCCGAGATCGCGGGCGCGGCTCGCCGCCTCGAGCTCGGTGCGTGTGCGGTCGAGCTCGCCGCGGATCTGCGCCGCGCCCTGAAGCGTCGCCTTCTCCGACTTCCACACTTCCTCCAGATCGGCGTACTCCTTCTCGAGGCCGCGGAGCGTCTCCTCGAGCGCCTTGAGGCGCCGGCGCGAGGCCTCGTCCTGCTCCTTCTTGAGGGCCTCCTGCTCGATCTTGAGCTGGATGACGCGCCGCTCGAGCCGGTCGAGCGCTTCGGGCTTGGAGTCGATCTCCATGCGGATGCGCGCGGCCGCCTCGTCGATGAGGTCGATCGCCTTGTCGGGCAGCTGCCGATCGGTGATGTAGCGATGGGACAGCGTCGCAGCGGCGACGATCGCCGGATCGGTGATATCCACGCCGTGGTGCACCTCGTAGCGCTCCGAGAGGCCGCGCAGGATCGCGATGGTGTCCTCGACCGAGGGCTCATCGACCAGGACCCGCTGGAAGCGCCGCTCGAGCGCCGCATCCTTCTCGATGTACTTGCGGTACTCATCGAGTGTCGTTGCGCCGATGCAATGCAGCTCCCCGCGGGCGAGGGCGGGCTTGAGCATGTTGCCCGCGTCCATAGAGCCCTCGGCCCGGCCCGCGCCGACCACCGTGTGCAGCTCATCGATGAAGAGAATGACGTTGCCTTCCTGCTTGGCGAGATCGTTGAGCACGCCCTTCAGGCGCTCCTCGAACTCGCCGCGAAACTTCGCACCCGCGATGAGCGCTCCCATGTCGAGCGCCAGAATGCGCTTGTTGCGCAGCCCCTCGGGCACCTCGCCGTTCACGATGCGCTGGGCGAGCCCCTCGACGATGGCCGTCTTGCCGACGCCGGGCTCTCCGATCAGCACGGGGTTGTTCTTGGTCCGGCGCTGCAGCACCTGGATGGTGCGGCGGATCTCATCGTCGCGCCCGATCACCGGATCGAGCTTGCCGGAGGAGGCTCGCTCGGTGACATCGATCGTGTACTTCTCGAGCGCGCCGCGCTGCTCCTCGGCGTTCGGGTCGTTGACCTTCTCGCCCCCACGCACCTCATCGATCGCCTTCTCCACGGCCCCGCGCGCAACCCCGGCATCCTTCAGCACCCGGGCAAGATTGCCGCGGTCCTCGAACGCCGCGAGCACGAAGAGCTCGCTCGAGATGAACTGGTCGCCACGCTGCTGCGCGAGCTTGTCGGCCACGTTGAGCAACCGCGCGAGATCGTTCGAGACGTGCACCTCGCCCGGGGTGCCCTGCACGGTCGGCAGCCGGTCGAGAAGCGCCATGAGCTCGGAGCGCAGCTTGTTCAAGTTGGCGCCCGCCTTGGTGAGGAGCGGCCGGACCGTGCCGCCCTCCTGATCGAGGAGCGCGAGCATGAGGTGCGCCGGCTCCATGAACTGGTGGTCGCGCCCAACCGCGAGCGACTGGGCATCGGCGAGGGCCATCTGGAACTTGCTCGTGAGTTTGTCCTGTCGCATGGGGAAACCTCGCAGGGCTCGCTGGGGCCTCGAAATGGGGGCACCGGCTTGACGTTCAAGAGCTTTCCGCGCCCCCCGGATCGGCGAGGCTCGAAGTCGCCGAGCCCCTCCTTGATCCCCGACCCGAGGCCGTTTAAGCTAGATGGAGTCTAGACTGAACCCCACGGTACCACTCCATGACCCTCTCCTCAGTCGCCGTGCCCCTTGCCGAGGCCAAGAACAAGCTTTCCGAGCTCGTCGAGCGGGTGAGCCGCGGGGAGGAGTTCGTGATCACGCGGCACAATGCCGAGATCGCGAGGCTCGTCCCCGTCCGGCGTCCACCCCCGCGTGACGTCATCGATGCGATCGCGAAGATGCGCGCGACGCGCAAGCACAGAAGCGCGACTGTGGAGGAGATTCTTCAATGGAAGGGCGAGGGGAAACGTTGAACCTCGCCTTCGTGCTGGATTGCTCAGTCACCGCGGCTTGGTTCTTTCAAGATGAGTCTGCGCTTGCGACCGACGAGCTGCTCGATCGGCTGAGTCAAGACGGTCATGCGGTGGTTGCGGCGCACTGGGCGCTGGAGATCGGCAATACGATTCTCGTTGCTGAACGACGCAAGCGCTGCTCCATCGCCGAGTCCAGCCAGTTCCTCGCGATTCTCGATTCCCTTCCGATCGAAACCGATCAGGAGACCGGATCGCGAGCGATCACCACAACGCTCGCGCTAGCGCGAAGCCATGCGCTCACGCTCTATGACGCCGCGTATCTCGAACTCGCGATGCGCCGGGGCTTGCCCCTGGCAACGCTCGATAAGGACTTGAGGGCCGCCGCCAGAAAGATCGGGGTTGCCTGCCTCCCGAAGGAAATTTGATCACTCTGCAAGGGCTCATGCTTCGATCCAGACGAGCGCCGCCATCCGGCCGCAACGTCCGTCACGCCGGTAGGAGAAGAACCGCTCCGCGTCCGTGAACGTGCACCAGCGGCCGCCGTAGAGCTCGCGCATCCCGAGGGCCTCCAGCCGCTCGCGCGCAAGCCCCGCGAGGTCGCACTGCCAGCGACCCCGGGCGTTGGGGGCGAATGCGTGGCCCGAACCCGGGAAGGCGGCACGCACCTCGTCCCCGACCTCGAAATGTGTAGCCCCGATTCCGGGGCCCAGCCAGGCGATGAGGTCGGCGGGCGTCGCACCGAGCGTTTGGAGGGCACCGACGGTCGCCTCGAGCACGCCCGAGGCAAGGCCGCGCCAGCCGGCATGAGCCGCGCCCACGGCGGACCCGTCCCGCGCTGCGAACAGCACGGGAATGCAATCGGCGACCTGAATGGCGCAGATCCGCCCCGGCTCGCCCGTCACGGCGGCGTCGGCCCGCAAATCGACGACCGTATCAACCGCCGCCAATCTCACGACCCCGGTTCCGTGCACCTGATTCAGCCACGCGGGCTCGGCGGGAAGCTCGAGCGCGCGGCTCAGGCGCCTGCGGTTTTCGAGCACCGCGTCGGGCGCATCTCCGGTGTGCAGCGCCAGGTTGAGCGTCTCGAACGGCGGCTCGCTCACCCCACCCCGGCGCAGCGTAAACGCGGCGCGCACACCCGGTGGGGTCGGCCAATCTGGCCTGAGGGTCTCGAGGTCCATTGCAGCCTAGCATATCCGCCGACGGGGCAATCCGGGACGACCCCGGTGTGGCTCGACGCCGCGCATCCCGGCACCGATACTCCGTGTATCGACGACGGCAGTGAGGCGTCCGTGAAGACAGCCAAGATATTCAAGCGCGGCAACAGCCAGGCGGTGCGCTTACCCAAGGAGTTTCGGTTCGCGGGCGACGAGGTGCAGATCAAGCGCTCTGGAGCCGGCGTCCTTCTGCTACCGAGCAAGTTGACTTACGAGCAGATCATGGCCGTGATTGAGCGCTTTCACGGCCCCATTGAACGGCAGCAGCCGGAGACCGACGGCCAGTGAGGCTCTGACGAGCATGAAGGACGAATACGATTTTTCGAAAGGTACGCGCGGAAAGTTCTACCGCAAGGACGCGGTCATCGATATACCGGTGTACCTGGATCCGGAAGTCCGCGGTTTCCTCACCGAGCGCGCCAGGGCGAAGGGCGTCGAAGTCAACCAGCTCGTCAATGACCTGCTCAAGCGGGACATTGCGCTCATCGAAGCGGCGAGCTGAATCGACCTACGCGGGTCGCCCTTCCGGTCCTGTCGATATCGAAATCAGTGACTGGGCCCGCAGTTCTTGAGGGCAGGTCGGCTCTGCGAGCCGTTTGGCCTCACCCGGGACCCCGTCAGCGCTTGCTGTCCTGATCCTCCTCGAGCGCCGCAACGAGCTCGCGCAAATCGCTCGGCAGTGGCGCCTCCCACTCGAGCATGTTCCCGGTCTCGGGGTGTGCGAGCCTCAGGCGTATGGCATGGAGCGCCTGGCGCTTGAAGGAGGTGAGGGCCGCGAGGAGCGCCGGACTGCTTGCCGGCGGAATGCGCCGCCTTCCTCCGTACACCGGATCGCCGACGATCGGGTAGCCGATGTGGGCGAGGTGCACGCGGATCTGGTGGGTGCGGCCGGTCTCGAGGCTCGCCTCGACGAGCGTATGGGCCCGGAAACGACGTACGACCCGCAGATGGGTCACCGCCGGACGGCCATCGCTTCGCACGGTCATCCGGGTACGGAGGGTTCGGTGGCGCCCGATCGGCTCATCGACCGTGCGCCCACCGGTCATCACGCCGGTGCAGATCGCCTGATAGCGCCGCTCGATCTGCCGCGCGGCGAGTGCAGCGACCAGACGCGTGTGGGCCTCGAGGGTGCGCGCGACCACCAGCAATCCGCTCGTGTCGCGATCGAGCCGGTGCACGAGACCGCTGCGCGGCACGCGCGCCAGGCCGGGGTCGAGGGCAAGCAGAGCATTTTGCAGCGTGTGCGCGGGATTACCCGCACCGGGATGCACGATGAGCCCCGCGGGCTTATTGACCACGAAAATCGCCGGGTCCCCGAACACCACATCGACGGGCAGGTCCTCGGGCCCGATGGACGATTCGGCCGGCAGCCGCGCCTCGATCTGCACGTGCTCGCCGCCGAGGACCTTGTCGCGCGCCCGCGGAATGCGCCCCTCGACACGCACCGCCCCGATATCGATCCAGCTCCTCAGTCGAGCGCGCGAATAGGCGGGCAGCGCGCGCGCCAGCGCCTGATCGAGCCGCAGCCCCGCGAGGGCGGCAGGCAGGATGATCTCGTGCGTTCGGAACTCTTCGCTCACGGCGCGGTCGAGGTTGCCATCAGCCGATTGGCTATACTGCGCGATCCACAGGACGGGAATCCATCGAGGGCCGCTAATCTCATGCTTGCGACAGAAGCCACCCCGGGCGCTCCGTGGCGCCTTTCGCCCCCCGCAGCACCCAAGGCCCACAGCCGCGCGTGGCTGGGCATCACCCTCATCGTGTGCCTCTTCGGGGTGCTCGCGGCCGGCTGCCACTCGGAGGATAAAAAACTCGCCAAGGCCAGTCCCGAGGTGCTCTACAAAGAGGCGCACAAGCGGCTCAACAATTACGACTACAACGGCGCCATCAAGATCTACGAGCAGCTGGCGGCGCGCTTTCCGTTCACGGACGAAGCGCGCCAGGCGCGACTCGATCTGATCTACGCGTACTACAAGAAGGGCGAGGCCGATTCCGCCACCGACGCGGCGGACACCTTCATCCGCGAGAATCCGACCCACCCGCGCGTGGACTATGCCTGGTATGTGAAGGGACTCGTGAACTTCGACAAATCGCCGAACGCGATCGAGCACCTGTTCCACGCCGATCTCACCAAGCGTCCGCCGACCAACGCCCGCAAGTCATTCGACGCGTTCCGCACCGTCGTCGAGCAATACCCGAAGAGTGAGTACGCTCACGATGCCCTCGAGCGCATGATCTACCTGCGCAACCGCCTGGCCGATTACGACGTGCACGTCGCCGACTACTACATGCGCCGCGGCGCGTGGGTCGGGGCTGCCGACCGCGCCAACGAATGCATCCAGGATTACGACGGCGCCCCGGCAGTTCGCGACGCACTTCTCATCATGGTGCAGGCGTACGACAAGCTCGGCCTGAAGCAGCGGGCGGCGCAGGCGCAGGCCGTCTACGACTTCAATTTCGCCAACGTCCCGGACACCCGCAAGCCCGCCCGCAAGAAGCACTGGTGGAAGTTCTGGTAGCCGGCCGGGGCACGAGATCCCGCCTGGCGCCCTAGCGCCGGTACCCGTTCGTGATCGGGTAGCGCCAGTCGCGCCCGAAGGCGCGGCGGCTCACCCGCACCCCGGGCGGTGCCTGCCGTCGCTTGTATTCGTTGCGTTTGACCAGATCGAGCACCCGCCCCACGGTGGCACGATCGAATCCGCGCGCTTCGATCTCATCGACCGACAGATCCTCTTC
>JASHUC010000409.1 GCA_030040235.1 Gammaproteobacteria bacterium
CGCGCAGCACCTCGACCTGGCGCTCGATGAGCGAGATCGTCGAGCCGCTGCGCGCATGCGGCAGGCGCATCCGGGCGAGCAGCGGATGATGGCGCTCGAAGAACTCCGGATTGTGCGAAAGGTAGCGGGCGACAGACTCCTCTTCGGTCTGCGCCGCACTCATTCCGCGAGCTTCTCGTGTGGTCATGTCCCCCTACCCCTTCGTTCGCCCTTGTAGCTCGACCTGGCCTTCGAACGAGATCTGCGCCGGCCCGGTCAGCCACACCGGTCCCTGCGCGTCCCAGTTTACCCGCAACTCGCCACCGCGCGTCTCGACCGTAACCTCCGGGTCGAGCAATCCCTGGCGCCTTCCGACCGCAACGGCCGCGCACGCCCCCGTGCCGCAGGCCAGCGTCTCGCCGGCGCCGCGCTCGTGGACCCGGAGGCGGATGCGGCCTCGGTCGATGAGCTGCATGAACCCGACATTCACCCGATTCGGGAACCGCGGGTGTTGCTCGATCGCCGGTCCGAGCCGCTCGACCGGCGCCGCAGCGACCGAATCGACGGTGAGGACCGCGTGCGGGTTGCCCATCGAGACGACCGCGATCTGGAGGGGAGTACCGGCCACCTCGAGCAGGTGTAGCGGCAGATCGCCGGCGGCATCGAACGGCAGGGCGCGTGGATCGAAGTTGGGTGCGCCCATGTCCACCGAGACCGATTCGCTCGAGTGCACCCGGGCGCGCACCTCGCCGGCGAGACTGTCCATCACGACCGTTCGCTCGAGGGGCGCGCCGCCGCGCCGGTGCAGCAGCGCGGCGATACACCGCGCGCCGTTGCCGCACTGCTCGACCTCGATACCGTCCGAATTGAAGATGCGATAGGCGATGCTCGAGCCGGGACGGCGGGGCGGTAAGAGCATGAGCGCCTGATCGAAGCCGATTCCGGTGTGGCGTGCGGCAAGGCGCCGCAGCTCATCGGCCGGGGGCGCACCGCCCGAGGGCGCATCGAAGACGATGAAGTCATTGCCGAGGCCGTGCATCTTCGTGAAGTCGATGCGCATCGAGTCAAGAATTCTCCCCGGCGTGCCGCACGCGAAAATCATACCCGACCGGAGTGTGATTGACATCGACAAATTGCCGCTCGGCGCCGCTCCCGCCACGCCGCCTCCGGTACATTACCGCCCAGCAACCGGCGAGACCCTATGCGCATCTTGATCGTTGAAGACGACGAGCTGGTCGCAGACGCGATCGCTCGCGGGCTGGCGATGGCGGGATTTGCCGTGGATCGTGCGGGCAGCGCCACAGCGGCTTCCGCGGCGCTCGCGCGCGAGCCCTTCGATCTGGCGGTGGTCGATGTCGGGCTGCCGGGCGCCGACGGTCTCACACTCGTTCGCCGCTTGCGCCGGGCAGGCTCTTCGCTCCCGATACTGATTCTCACCGCGCGCGATGCGCTTGCCGTCAAGGTGGAGGCGCTCGACCTCGGCGCCGACGATTTTCTGCGCAAACCATTCGAGCAGGCGGAGCTCGCGGCCCGCTGCCGTGCGCTCATCCGCCGAGCCCAACTGAACGCGCACGGCCGGCTCAGCCTCGGAACGCTCAGTATCGATGTCATGGGGCGGCAGCTGCGCATCGGAGACTGCCCGGTCGAGCTGACGGCTCGCGAGTGGCTCGTGCTCGAGTGCCTGGCGCTCAATCCAGGCCGAATTGTCTCGAAGGAGCGTCTGCAGCAGGCCATTGCGAGCTGGGATCAAGCGCTCACACCGAATGCGGTCGAGGTCTACGTATCGCGTGTGCGGGCGAAGCTCGGCAATGCGGCCGCCATCCGCACCGTGCGCGGTCTGGGGTATAGGCTGGATGAGCCGCGAGCCGCAAGCGGATGAAGCCTGCCGGTTCCAGCTTCGCTCCTCCCCGCGTGGCGAGCTCCATTCGCCGCCGCCTGCTGATTCTGCTGCTGCCCTCGCTCGGCGCGCTGATGCTCGCGAGTGTGCTCGTGAACTACCGCACGGCGGTTCTCGTGGCCAGCGCCGTGCACGACAAGCGACTCTCGGATGCGGTGCGTGGCCTCGCCGCACGCGTCATCGTCGCGGGCCCGGGCGGTGCGCCTCGTGTGGACCTCTCTCCGGCCACGGGCGCCGAGTCGATCGCCCTGCGGCTCGGCGTGACGCTGTACTCGATCCGCGACGCTCGTGGGAGGCTGCTCGCCGGCGAGCCACGGCTGATGCCGGCGCCGGCTGGTTCGAGCAATCCCTCGCTCGCCGACACGACGCTTTCGGGGCAAGAGCTGCGCGTGGCGACCTACCGCTTCGGGACGAGCGGCGGTATCAACGCGATGAGCGTCGCGGAGCCGCGCGCCGTGCTCGACGGTTCCGCGCACTTCATTCTCGCCAGCAGCTTGCTCGTGGATTTCATCCAGGTCGATGTGACCTTGTTGCTCGTGTGGATCGCCGTGCACTACGGTTTGAGGCCGCTCCTCGCCCTGCGCCGGCAGATCGAGTCACGCTCGGCCCGCGATCTCGAGCCGCTCGCGGTTGCGGCAGTGCCCGCGGAGGTTCGCCCGCTCGTGGACACGCTGAATCTGTTGTTCGAGACGCTCCGCGAAGCGGCCCGATCGCAGCAGCGGTTCGTCGCGGATACCGCGCACCAGCTGCGTACGCCGATCGCAGGGCTGATGGGGCACCTCGAATTGTTGATGCAGGACCCCGGCGCGCCGGGGCCCCTGCGCGAGCGGCTTGCGCAGTTGCACGATGCCATGGGTCGGCTTGCGCATTCCGCCAATCAACTCCTGGCGCTCGCCCGTGCGGATCCCTCTGCGGCCCGAGCGGCCGACGGGTTCGAGGGCGTCGAACTGCCCAAGCTCGTCGGGAAAGTCGTCGCACTCAACGTGGATCGCGCCCTCGACGGCGGGCACGATCTGGGAGCGGAGGTTGCTTCGGCGACGATTCAGGGAAATCCGCGGCTGCTCGAGGATCTGCTCGCCAACCTCATCGACAACGCGCTCAACTACACCCCGGTCGGCAGTCACATCACGGTGCGAAGCGGCATCGAGCATGGCAGGGCGTTCCTCGAGGTGGAGGATGACGGACCCGGAATCCCCAAGTCCGAGCGCGTACGCGTGCGCGAGAGGTTCTATCGGATCCCAGGCACGACGGGA
>JASHUC010000039.1 GCA_030040235.1 Gammaproteobacteria bacterium
GGAATTTCGATTCGTCGTGGCACGGATGGCGGCGACGCGACTCGCCAGATCCTCGGCGAGCGCCTGGCTGGTAATGCCGCGCGCCGCAAAATCCGCCGGCACGGTGAAGTTCTCGACGACTAGGCCGTGGTCGCGCATCGCCTCGGTGGTCATGCGCACTGCGGCGACGAGCACACCGAGGGCGAGCAATGCGATGCAGGTGTAGAAGCCATTGCGCATGTGATCGGCGTAGCGCTTGCGCCTCGCGGCGCCGACCGTCAGGCGCAGATGCGTCAGGCGCGAAGTGTGCTCGTCCTCGAGGTGTTGAGCCTGGAGGTCGAGTAGTCGCGCCTGCTTCTTCAGGAACACGGAGGTGTCGCGGGCCACCTCGGGATCGCTCGAGGACAGCCGGGCGGCGACGGCCGCGGCGAATGCATCGGCACCGACTGCCGCTTGTGGGGCCTCGCCCTCGGATCGCTCGTCTTCGCCGCCGACTACCCCGACCAGCAGATCGTCCGCCATGTGAGTCCTCTCAGTCCCGTCGGCTGGCAGCCGCGGCACGAGCTTGCTTCAAGGCGTCCCAGTTCGGAGCATATTTCAGCGCCTCGTCGTATTTGGTGAGCGCTTGTTTGAAGTGGCCCTGCTTGGCGAGCACGTCCCCCCACGCTTTGAGAGGATCGGTCCAGTGCGGTCCGCGCTGGTTGGCGGCTTGCAGCTTTGCGATGGCGCCCGCGAGATCGCCGTGGCGGGCAAGGGTAACGCCCCAGGAGTAGTAGCCATCGGGTAGGTCCGGGGCCAGAGCGACCGCTTGCGCGTACGCTCGCTGAGCGCCCGGCCAGTCGCCGCGGTGGTCGAGGATGTCGCCCCGGAAGCGCTGGCAGTCCACCAGGTGCGCGGCGCCAGGTAGAGCGAGAATCGCGTCGGCTTTGTCGGGATGGCCGGTCGCCTCCTCGATCGGTGCGTGCCAGCACTCCTGACCGAGGACCCACCCGTGCACATCAGTGCGCACTCCGGCCCCCCATTCCGCTTCCGCTTCAGCCGTGTCGCCGAGCGCTCCGTCCACGAGCGCGCGAGTCCAGTGAATCGAGCCCAGCGGCAATTGTGCCGCCAGCAC
Source organism: Gammaproteobacteria bacterium (assembly GCA_030040235.1). Next base: position 1,094 of record JASHUC010000039.1, read on the forward strand.
CGGAAGGGCTTGCAGTGTCAGCGCCGCGGCGGCGCGATCGTGGAGCTCGGCTTCAGCGATTGCGATATAGGGACCGTTCGAACCTCCGGCTATCGATCCAATGCTTCCATTTGCCGCCGCATCGGCAATGATCTCCTGTGTTGCCGCCTGGAGATCGTGAGTGAAGAACATCTCGGAGAGGAAAAGAGCCGGCTCGCCTCTGGCAACCAGCTGGGAAATCCGGGAGCCGGCGGCGCGGCGTACTGCTTGGCCCACGCGCCAGGCTTCTTCCTCATCGCCCAGTCGCGTCAGGTCGGTCTCCTCCATGGCGTAGGCCCACCAGAATTGCGGATCGAGCACGATCGCCTCCTGGTACATTTGGACACGCTCGCGCAACTCGGTTGCGACATCGGTACTGTCCGTTAGGCAGGTGGCCCAGTCCGTCAGCATCGAGGCACGACTCTGGTCGTCGCCGGTGTCATAGAGGGACTCGCTGACAGAGACCGCCTCCGGACAGCGATGGGTGTCCACGAGATAGTGAACCCACAGTGCCGGCTGGAACTGCGAGTACACGTACTGGGCGGCGTTCACCACGAGCTTGTCCAGATCGTCGGCACCGCCGGTGAAGGTCTTCGGTGCCAGGTTGTCGCCGCTCACGGTGAGCGCGAGTCCGCCCGATGCGCTCTCCACGAGGCTGCCGCCGATGTGCAGGTCATGGCCGAACCGGGCCCTGAGCAGCTGCGAGATCTCCCCGAGCGATACTCCCGTCTCGGGTACGTCGATCCTTACCTCGTTCGACCAGCCGTTCGAGAGACTGCGCTTCTGCTGGGCGAGGTCGCTGCTGCGCGTGGCCTGTTGCAACCGCGTGAGCTCGTTCAACACCTCGCTCGCGACCACGGTGCCGGTCACCCCGCGCGAGGCGAGCCCTGCGGGGGCGTTGAACGAGTCGATCACGACGCTGTGGGAGGTGAAGGCGTCGTGCAGCATCACGGCAATGCCGGCGCCGATGACGATGACGACCAGGGCGATAACGATCTGGAAGGAAAGGCGAATCAGCTGGCCCAGGCGCTGGCCTAGGAGCAGGTGGGATTGGTGCGCCAGGTGCTCGAGGCGCAGGGCGTGCTCGTCATCCAGGTGCTGCGCCTGAGTCTTCAGCAAGCGCGACTGGTCGCTCAGGAACTCTGCGGTGCGCCGCGCGACTTCTGCGTCGTTGCCGCTCAGGCGCGCAGCAACTGCTGCAGCGAACGCTTCGGCACCGGCTGCTGCCTGAGGCGCTTCGACTTCCGGTCTCGCCTCCTCGCCGCCGAGCACACCGCCCAGCAAGTCGTCTGCCATGGTGGATGCTCGCCTCAGCCTCGCTGGCTCGTTGCCGCATCGCGAGGGCCGTACTCAGGACCGACGATCGGGATGACTCGCCGGGGCTCAACAGGGAGTTCCACCCAAGCATCCTCGAGCATGGCGGCAGGTCGAAGCGCAGCAGACCCGGACCCGGTTGTCATTGTTCCTTTTCAGCACGCCACTACGCTCCGTATTCTTTCTGCCCGTGCTCTGGTCGGACGTCCCCGTGGCGGCGGAGCCGCATCTTACCCCTCCGGAGAGTAGATCGCGCACAT
>JASHUC010000410.1 GCA_030040235.1 Gammaproteobacteria bacterium
GCACTCGGGTTCACGAGCCCGCACCTCGAGCGCGCGCCCGCGCGGTGAGTGCGGCGTGGCCATGGAGCCGCTCGAGACCTGGATCGATCGTGAGTTCGCGCATGCCGCCGCGCAGCTGCTGCGCAGCGTCTCGCCCACCGGTCTCGTCAAGGTGCGACCCGGTTTCGGGCAGACGATCCGCGCGCTGCGGGGCTCGATCGTCGCCTCACCCGTGCTCGCCGCCTACGATCCGGATCCGGATTACTTCTTTCACTGGTATCGCGATTCTGCAGTCGTGATCGAGGCGCTGGGGGCGCTCTTCGAGCGCGATGCGCAAAGCGGCGCGGGCGGCGGCGCCGGCGGCGCGCTCGCCGGGCATTTCGCGGACTTCGTGCATTTCAGCCTCGCACTCGAGGGACTCGACGGGCGCGAGCTCGCCGCCGCCCCGGCCTGGCGCGCCAGGGTGCGCGAGGATTTCACGCGCTTCGTGCGCACCGATCAGGAGCTCGCGGCGGTGCATGGCGATGCCGTCGCCGCCGAGACGCGCCTCAATCCCGACGGCACGATCGACATCTCGAAGTGGGCGCGACCGCAGCACGACGGACCTGCGCTGCGCGCGCTCGCCGTGATGCGCTGGATGCGGCGCGCCGCGCTCGACCCGCCGCTGCGCGCGGCCGCATCGCGCCTGCTGCGCGCCGATCTCGCGTTCGCGCGGCACCGTGCCCGCACCCCCTGCTTCGACATCTGGGAAGAGGAGGAAGGGCTCCATTACTACACGCTCTGCGTGAGCGCCGCGGCGCTCGACGAGGGCGCCCGATGGCTCGATGAGCACGCTGCGGGTGAGGAAGCGGAGATCTCGCGGCGCGAGGCCGCGGCACTGTACGCGAGTCTCGATGGCTATTGGCTCGACGATGCGGGCTACTACCGCTCGCGCGTGCTCTCCTCGGGCGCGCCCTCCTCCAAGGACCTCGACATCGCGGTGGTGCTCGCCGCGGTGCATGCCGCGGGCGATCGGGACCGGCACTCGGTGCGGGATCCGCGCATCCACGCGACGCTCGCGCGACTGACGGAGCTCTTCGAGGCCGAGTACGCGATCAATCGCGAGCGGCCGCCGCAATGCGCCCCCGCGCTCGGGCGCTATCGCAACGATGTGTACTACTCGGGCGGCGCCTATTACTTCTCGACGCTCGCGGCCGCGGAGCTGTGCTATCGGGCGGCCGCGTGCGCCGCCGCGGAGCCGTCCCGCGCACTCGCCCGGCAGGGCGATGCGTTTCTCGAGACGGTACGCGCCTTCACGCCCCCGAGCGGGGATCTCTCCGAGCAATTCGATCGCACGAGCGGTGCGCAGAGCTCCGCCAAGCATCTCGCGTGGAGCTACGCGGCGCTCATCTCGGCGGTCGCGGCACGGCGCGCCCTCAGCGAAAGATCGGCATCTCGATGAAGCTGCCCGCGTACCAGCGCACCTCGAAAGGCGCCGGCGGGCGGGGCTTCGCAGGCGCTTGAGGATTGCGCCCCGCGCAGCTTGCGGCCTCTTGCGCCTCCGGCAGATCGACCCTGAGCACCATGACGAGCCTGCTCCCCGTTGCCAGCTCGACGCTCGTCAGCCGGTCGCCTCGGTACTCGAAGGAGGGGCGCCCCTTCGCACTCGCACAGTGCTCGTCCTGCGGAGCAAAGAGCTCGAAGTAATCCCCGTTCGTCAGGAGCTCGTAGAAGGCGACCCGCACCCCGAGCGCGCTGCGGCTCGCGCGAAACTCGAACTGTCCCGAGAGCAGGCCCGCGAGCTCGAGCGGCCGGTGCAGCGGCCCGCTGCGGAAGACGACCGCGTCGTGCGGGGCGAGCGTGTGGCCGAGGATGGCCGGCGCCGCCGCAGGGCTCCCCGGAACCGGCGGTTGCACTTTCTGCTCGATGAAGCGCCGTTGCGCCGGCTCGTGTCCGGCCAACCGGTACTCGCCCTGCACACGGCTCGAATCGAGGTACAGGCGCGCCGCCCGGTTCGACATGGCTCGCAGCGAGTCGGCGTGCCGCCATTCATTGGCGCCCATGACCTCGAAATTGACGCGGTCGCGCAGCAGCTCCGGAGCCGGACCGGCCTTGAGGACGTGGTCGAACCAGCTGAAGCGCAGCTCGTGCAGATCGATCTGAGCGGCCGAATCGATCGGATAGCCGGCGAGCACCGGTAGCGGCCCCCGCCGCATCGCCTGCGCATCGTAGGGACCGATCAGCAGACTCTGATCCGCGTGCGGGTTGTTGCGATAGTGCTCGGTGAAGTAGTAAAGCGAGCCCGGCTCGCGCTCATCGTAGTAGCCGGTGATCGTGAGCACCGGGATATCGATGTGAGCGAAGTCCTTCCCGTACGGAATCAACCGCTGCCAGTAGCGATCGAAGCTCGGGTGCTTGAGCCAACGCCGCTCAACGGCGCTCGGCACGCTGAACACCTGCTCGAAGCGCGTGGCCGCGAGCCCGGGCACGACCGCACTCGCGACCGCGAGCGCCTTCAATGCCCCCGGGGGGCGCTTGGCGGCCGCCCAGGCCGCAAAGGCGCTGTATCCGCTCCCGTACATGGCGACTCGACCGTCGTTCCAGGGCTCATGCGCGATCCAATCGATGACGCTGCGGGCATCATCGCCGTCGTGCTCGTAGGGGGCGAGCGCCGCGGAGCTGTTGCCGGTGCCGCGCGCGTAGGCGATGACGCCGGCGTATCCGTGCGCGGCACACTCTTCGGCTTCCTCGCGCGGATCGGGTGACATGCGAAACTCGAGCAGCGCCGGGAGCGGCGTGGCGGCCTTCCTCGGCCGCACCACCAGGAGGGAGATCTCGGCGTGATCGGCGGTTTGCACCTTCACGCTCGAATCGATGATGTAGCGCCGGGAATCGTCGGCCGCGGCGAGCGGTCCGATGAGGGGCTCGAAGCTTTCAAACGCCTCGAAGGAGAGGTAAGTCCACGCGAGATCCACGGTCTGGGAAAGCGACAGCCGCTCGCGGCCTCGCAGCCGATCGAGCGTGCTCTGCAGATTCTCGCGAAACACCGAGAGCGGAGTCGCGAGCCACTGCTCGAGCGTGTACGCATCGCGGTCGTCGAGCGGGGTCACCGTCTCGCGGAACACCTGCGCGAAGGCTTGATTGAACGGCGCGTGGGTTCTCGCCGCCGTCGCGCGTGCACGCGCATACAGGTCGTAGATGAGCGCCATGTCGATGCGCGGAGCGCCCCGCTCGGCGCCCGCACGCACCTCCTCGAGCGAGCGCCGGGTGCCATCGGCCGCCTGATACTCGCCGGCCACCATCTGCAGCGCCGAGAGGTTCGTCAGAAACTGGGCACGAATGGGGTTTTGGTAGACCGGTAGCGCGCGAACCGCAAGGCTGCGCATCGCGGCTGCGGTCGCCGCGCCGTCGGCGGAGGCGGGCGCGTGGAATTCCAGATCCTCCGCGCCCATGGCAACGCTCGCAGCACACAGTACCCCGACGACGGACAGCCACCTGAGCATTCTCTGCGCATTATGCCGCCTGTCGCGGCCGCAAGGCCGGTCCGGGGCCTCACAGCGGCCGCTGCGGTTCGGCGCAGCTCCCGGCCGCGAGCGCGAGCGCACCGAGCGGCCCGGCCCGTGTGCCGAGGGCGGGAGGTCCGATGTAGCGCTCGAGTCCGCTTCCGAGCTCCTCCACCGCGAGATACCCCGCGAGGGTCTCCGCGAGGGCGCTCCTGATCATCGGGAAAAGATTAGGTTGTGCGCCTAACACCCCGCCACCCATGATGATTCTCCGCGGAGCGACCGCGAGCACGAGCGCCTGCGAAAGCTGCGCGAGCGCGTGCGCAACCGTGTTCCAGACCGGATGGCCGGCGGCAAGGTCGGCCGCTCGCAATCGCGTGCGCGCCTCGATCGCCGGCCCGGATGCGAGCCCCTCGACGCAATCTCCATGGAACGGGCAGTTCCCCGGCCAGCCATCGCCCGGCAGCCGCGCGATGCGCAGGTGCCCGAGCTCGGGGTGGTGGCAGCCGATGGCTGCGCGTCCGCCGACGATCAGTCCGACGCCGACGCCTGTGCCGACCGTCACGTAGGCAAAGTCGGCGAGTCCGCGGGCATCACCCCAGCGGCCCTCGGCGAGGGCTGCTCCGATCACATCCGTCGTGATGGTGACCGGCACTGAGGAGCGTGTGGTGAAGAAACGCAGCAGCTCGAGGTTGCGCCACAGGGGTTTCGGAGTCGCGCCCATGCGGCCGTACGTGGCCGATTCGGGTCGCAGGTCGATTGGACCGAAGGAGGCGAGCCCCAGGCCCGCGGGCGGCCCGAAGCGAGCGCTCCAACCCTCGAGCACGCCGGCAATCTGCGCGAGCGTCGTCGCCGGATCGGCGGTCGGCAGCTCCTCCTCGGCGCGAATGTCATCGGGCCCCGTTCCGAGGATCAAGCGGCACCGCGTACCTCCGAGCTCGACGCCGGCCCACACCGCGTGACCGTTCCGCGTGAGGCTAGGTGCGCGCCGTCACGATCGAGTGCAACAAGCGCTGCTCCTTGCCGTACGGATCGTCCACGAGCCTGCATTGGTCGTTGAGGATCATCGTCGCGCGCCGCACGTCGTCGAAGGGCTCCCAGCCCTGCAAGTACCGGTGATTCGGGTTCCCCGTGCGAGCGAAGGCGACCCATGCGCCGCTCACCTTGCGTGCGAGCGCATAGCGGTCCTCGCCCGAGCCGACCATCGAGCGGCAGGCATCGACGTTGTCGAACACGAAGGGAATCTCGATCGTATGGAACGAGCGCAGCTTGCCGCCCCGCACCGGCGATCTCCACGTGAAGTAGTACTGGTACACCGGAGCGCTCCCCTGCGCGGCCTTGCGCTCGGCTTCGGTAACCACGCCGGCGCGAAACGTCGCATCCGATGCGATGATGAGATAGAGATCGGTGTTCGAGGCCGTCGGGCGCCCGGCCCGATAGGCGGCGACGACCTCGTCCACCTGACTGTCGCTCGCGTGCCGCAGCAGTTGCTTCAAGTGCGCGTGCAGGCTCGCATCATCGATCGGATCGAGGATCTGTCTCGGGAAGAACGTGACTTCGGTCTCGACCGTGCCGATGAGGAGCGGGATGTCCGCCGAAAGAGCCGGTGCGACCGGATCGAATGGATTGACCGGGAGCGTGCCTCCGTCGACGACCGGCGCGAGGGCAAGCGGAGGTCCGAAGCTGCGGGCGGTCACCGCGACCAGCCGCTCGAACGGCAGCTTCTCGAGCGCTCCGAGCTGCGAGGGTTTCAAATCGAGCCGTGTCAGGAACATCTCCGCGCTGCGCTTGGCGGCCTCGAGCGTGACGCCCCGCACGTCCGCGCCGCTCTCGACGATCGCTCGATGGAACAGGCCCTTCGCCGCGGGCATCGCCATCAGGGAGCTCACTTTGCCCCCGCCGCCGGACTGGCCGAAGAGGGTGACGTTCGCCGGATCACCGCCGAAGGCCGCGATGTTGTCACGCACCCACTCGAGCGCCGCGATGATGTCGAGGTTGCCGAGATTGCTCGCCTGCGCGTAGCGCTCCTCGCCGAGCGTCGCGAGGCAGATATAGCCGAGCGAGTTGAGCCGGTGGTTCACCGTCAGGACGACCACATCGTGCCGGCCCGCGAGCCGCGCGCCGTCGTAGCAGATGAAGCCTCCGGAGCCGGTCGTGTAGCCGCCGCCGTGCAGCCACACCATCACCGGACGTGCATGCCCGCTGCGCACGCTCGGCGTCCATACGTTGAGCCTGAGACAGTCCTCGCTCATCGGCTCGTTGCGGTCCATCACCTCGACTTCGGGCGGGACCACCCCGTGGAACTCGGAGAGGAGCTGGGGGGCTCGGGGTCCGAGCACGAGCGCATCGCGCACACCCGCCCAGGGTTCCCGCCTCGCGGGCGGCATGAAGCGGCCTGCGCCCGCCGTGGAGGCGGCGTACGGGATCCCCTTGAACGCGTGCACCCCCGCCTGAGTGCTGCCGCGCACCTTGCCGGCCGCGGTCTCGACGGTCGGGCCCGGCCGGGCCGAAGTGTCGCCGGTGCTTGCGAAGGCCCACCCTCGGCGTGCCGCTGAGCCGGCTGCAACGCCCGCGAGCGCTCCCATTCCCACGAAGTATCTTCGATTGATCATGGCGCTCTCCCCTTCTGCGGCTCACCGCCCCTGTTGACCTGTCAAGCAGCCGCCCCTTTGTGATAAAAGGTGCCGCTTCGCCGATCTCGAGTCGAGCCCTCTCCCCGGAGCACGACATGCGCAAGTCCGTCGCCCTCGCATTCACCGCTGCGCTTGGAGCCCAACTCCTCGCATCTCTGCTCGCGAGCGTGCCGGCTTCGGCCCAGGAGGACCCCAGCGGCAGCTGGGCTCCGCGATTCCACGAGGACTTCCTGGAGAGGATACCCGGGCCCGAGATCGGCGACTATGCCGGATTGCCGATCAACGCGGCGGCACGGCTGCGAGGCGATAGCTGGGATGCGACGCTCGTCGAGCTGCCCGAGAATCAATGCCGCGAACACGGCTCCGATTACGGCTGGCGTGGACCCTCCAATCTTCGCATCTGGACCGATGTGGACCCGGCGACGCAAAAGGTCATCGCCTATCACACCCATCTGTCCGCCTACGGAGCGGAGGAGACGATTTGGATGGATGGACGCCCCCATCCGGCCGATTATGCACGCCACACGTGGGCCGGCTTTTCCACCGGGGAATGGGATGGCGACACGCTCGTCGTGACGACCACGCATCTCAAGGAGAACTGGGTCCGCCGCAACGGCATCCCCCGCAGCGATCTGGCGACCACCCGGGTGCACATCATGCGGCACGGAAATTATTTGACGGTGGCCGTGCTAGTCTACGACCCGGTTTACCTCACAGAGCCTTTCATACGAACGACCGATTTCGTCTACGATCCGCAGCAGCGCATGGCCCCGTGGCCCTGCGAGCCCGTGGACGAGGTGGACCGCCCGCCGGGTACCGTGCCGAGCCATCTGCCCGGAGAGAACCCCTTCCTGAACGAGTATCCCGCCAAGTACGGCATCCCGCCGCAAGCGGCCCGGGGCGGTGCAGAGACGATGTATCCGGAATACCGCCTGAAGATGCAGTCCATGCGCAAGCTCCCGCGCCCGGCACCGGCACCCGCGGCGGCACCATGATGCGCATGTTGCGCAGGCTCGCCGCGCGCAGCGTGCGAAGCGCCGCGCTTGCCGCCGCCACGGCCGTGTTCGTGCTCGGCTTCGCGATCAACGCGCACGCTGCGCAGGCGTCCCGGCCGCGCGGCGCGGCGCCTACGCGCGATTTCTCGAAGGCCGAGGTCCACATCCTGCCGGTGCAGGGCAACATCTACATGCTCGTCGGAGCGGGCGGCAACATCACCGTGCAGACCGGCGGCGACGGGGTGCTGCTGGTCGATGCCGGCTTCGCTCAGATGAGCGAGAAGGTCCTCGCGGCGGTTCGCAGCCTCTCGAACGGCCCCATCCGCTACATCATCGACACCCACGTGCATGCGGATCACACCGGCGGCAACGAGACGATCGCCAAAGCCGGCAGCACCATCGCCGGCGGCAACGTGGTCGGCAACATCGGCGCCAGTGCCGGGGATCAAGCCCAGATCATCGCCTTTCAGACGGTGCTCGAGCGCATGGCCGTCCCGAGCGAGGGGCAGCCGGCTGCACCGCAGGGCGCCTGGCCGACGGAGACCTACACCACTGCCGAGCGCAAGCTCTTTTTCAATGGCGAAGGCATCGAGATGATCCACATCCCGGCGGCACACACCGACGGAGACACGATGGTGTTCTTCCGCCGCTCGGATGTGATCAGCACCGGGGACATCTTCGTCACCGACGGCTATCCGATCGTGGACCTCGCGCGCGGCGGCAACATTCAAGGCGTCATCGCGGGCCTCAACCGGATCATTCAGATCGCGATTCCGGCCAACGAGCAGGAGGACGGCACGCTCGTCATCCCCGGCCACGGCCGGCTCTGCGACGTGGCGGACGTGGTTTTCTATCAGGAAATGGTGACCATCATTCGCGACCGGGTGCAGGCCATGATCAAGCGGGGCATGACGCTCGCGCAGGTCGAGGCTGCCCACCCGACTCGAGACTACGATCCGCGCTACGGATCGACCAGCGGATTCTGGACGACGCAGAAATTCGTCGAGGCGGTTTACAGGAGCTTGAAGCACTGAGCTTGCAG
>JASHUC010000411.1 GCA_030040235.1 Gammaproteobacteria bacterium
TTCGCTCGCGGCGTTTGCGCGCGCGCGCCGGGATACGCAGGCGCAACTTGATCGGCTCGTTCAAATCCTGCAGGAAGCTGCGACGCTCCTCGGGCGTGAGGCGTGCCCAATCGACCTTCTCCCCGGAACTGCGGCCGAGCGCCCGGTCGCTGATGCGCACCTCGGCGCGACTCGCCGTTTTCCACACCGGAGCGAGCCGCCGGGTGGAGCCGCTGCGCAGCAGATCGACCACGGCAGCTGCGACGCGCGGGTCGCGCGCGAGCTCGGTGTGCTCGACCGGCGCATGGAAGTTGCGCGCACCGGGCAGATGCGCACTGGCGACGGGAACCGTGCGGTCCCCATGCCGCGTGACGATGTACACGAACTGATCGCCGCGTCTCTCGATCCCGGTCACCGTCTCGTAGCCGACGCCGATCACGTTGACGCAACGCTCATCGGGAGGCGCAAGCGCCCGATGGATGATGCGCGCGGACGCGAGCAGCGCCGGTGAGGGCCGCGGCCCGGTGCGCGGCCAGGACGCCAGATCGCACAGATCGAGTGTGCCGCTGTAACCGGCCGCCGGCAGCATGTGGTAGAGACTCGGGAAAGTGCTGAATACCTCGGCAGCGAGACGCTGCGGGGTGTGATGCGAATCGAGTCGCGCGATTTTGCGCACGACCGAGCAGCAGCCCCGCAATGCCTGCACCGGGGCGAACGACCCGAAGTGCGGCGTTCCGAGCAGAACGAGTCGCTGCACCTTCTCGCCGCCGGGGCAGGCGAGCGCGGCACGCGAGACGAGACCTCCCATGCTGTGCGCCACAAGCGCGACCTTCCCGCCTGGCTCGGACCGCAGGCGCTCTGCGAGCTCTCGGCCAAGCACGTCGATCCCGAGCCGCCAGTCGTAGGGGTGAAAGACCGGGCGCGCCCCGGCCGCGCGCAGATGGAGCTTGAGCCTCAGATAGGTGTACAGCACGATGCCTTGCGGGCTCATGCGAGCCGTGCCGGGCAGCGTGAGCTCGGTCAGCCGTCCGAAGCCGATGTCCACCGGATCGAGCCACAGGATGTCGCGCGGCAGAGGCGCATGGCGCGCCGTGCCGAGCTGCGTGCCCATGATGCCGGGGACGATGATCGTCGGGTACGCCTCGGAGGGGCCCGAGCGGCGGTACGCTGCGCGCGCCAGGCGCGCGAGTGCGCGGTATTCCGCGGCGCCGAAGAAGGCCTCCAGCTCTTCGCGCTGTGCGCCCTCTGCGAGCAGCCGTTCGATCTCCTCGTCGTCCCAGACGAGCCGGTCGTAAGGGGTGATGTGATCGGTGCCGGCGTGGGGGGCGCCCTCAGGCGCCGCAGTCGGGCTCGTGACCACTCACCGGCTGCCGAGCGGACGGACGCGAGCGGATACGTGGATCTCCTGTCCGCTCGCGAACCGAAGCACGAGCGGGACCTCCTCTCCGACGAGCAGCGGCTTGCGCAGGCCCTCCAGCATCACGTGGATCGCCCCTGGGGTGAGCCGCACCGTGCCACCCGCAGGAATCACGAGCCGCTCCACCATACGCATGCGCGACTGGCCGGCAACGACGCTCGTTTGGTGCACCATCACCTCGCTTGCAACCGGCGAGCTCACCTCGACGAGCACGGCGCGCTCACGGCCCGGATTGTGCAGCGTGAAGTACGCCGCGGCGACGTCCGCTCCGGGCGGCGGCTGCGGCACCCAGGCGTTCTCGACCTCAACGGCTGCGGGCGCCGATGCAGGCGGGGTGCTCTGCGCGAGCAGTGGCGAAGGCAAGGGGCCCCCGGCGAGCGCTCGGCCTGCCCACATGGCGAGCAGCGCGAGAAAAACGGCTCTGCAGCCCTTGTGCTGGTGGAGCTCGGAGCGCCGCAGCGCGATGCCATCGGTCTCGGTCATGGTCGTTCTCGGCCTCAAGGAAGAGGCTCTCAGCCGCCAGCCTTCGGACGTGCGACGAGCAGCCCGACGCCCACGATGATGCCTCCGACACTCGCCCAGAGCGGAACATCGATTCGTTCGCGGTGGGAGATCGAGAACTGCAGCGAGCCCACGCGCGCCTCGTGTGTCTCGCGGGTGTAGGAGAACCCGCGGTAGATGATTCCCAGAGTGCCCGCGACGATGAGGACGATGGCGATGATCTGTCTTGCGTTCATATCTTTCCGCCTTTTGGACGCATGATACTCACTGTGCGTCTCGGCGGCGCGGAGGGCGTGTGGCTTGCTCGCTCATCAGCTTGCAGACCGCATCGATCGCGCGACGGCGGGCGCTCGTCGCGCGCCACACCGCACCGATGTGGCGTGTGGGCACGGGCCGCGCGAGCGGCCGGATCGCAACGCCGCGCGCATTGCCGTAGGCCCCGCGCACGGCAAGCTCGGGAAGGAGCGTCACGCCTGCCCCTGCGGCCACCATCTGGCGCAGCGTCTCGAGACTCGTCGCGCGAAAATCGGCGTTCTCGTGCATGCCGGCACGGCTGCACACCGCGAGAGCCTGATCACGCAGGCAGTGCCCTTCCTCGAGTAGCAGGAGCTGCTCGTGCTCCAGCTCCCCGAGCCGCACCGCCGTGCGCTTGGCGAGCGGATGCTCGGCGGGGAGTGCCACCTCGAAGGGCTCCTCGTAGAGCTCGCGTGCCTCGAGTCCGTCGAGCTCGACGGGCAGCGCGAGAATGCCGAGGTCGAGCTCACCGCCGTGCAGCTTCGCGAGCAGTGGCGCGGTCTGATACTCGTAGAGGAGCAGCGTCAGCTGGGGCAGCGACTTGCGGATTGCAGGCGTCACCCGCGGCAGCAGATACGGCCCGATGGTCGGCAGCAGGGCGATGCGCAGCTGCCCGGCGAGGGGGTCGCGATACGACCGTGCGAGCGTGACGACCTCCTCGCTCGCCTCGATGATGCGCCGGGCGCGGGCGACGATCTGCCCGCCGGCCTCGGTGAGGATGGCGCGCCGGGGTTGCCGCTCGATGAGCTGCACGCCGAGATAACCCTCGAGCTTGAGGATCTGCGCCGAAAGGGTCGGCTGGCTCACGAAGCAGCGCCGCGCAGCCTCGCCGAAGTGGTGCGTGTCGGCGACGGCGACGAGATAGCGCAGATCCTTCAGCTTGAGATCGGCCATGAACGGCACCATAGAGCTAACCTATCGAAATTATAAGATCAATCGATTGGAACTTCGAGGGGTCCGGCACCATGATGGGCGCCATGGAGGGACGGCGCGGCCGTCCCGGGACAGATCGAGGAGCAGCATCATGATCGGCATTGGACGGAAATTTCCGGATTACGCGCTGACGGGCGTCGTGTCGAGCGATCCCGGCAAGGCATTTCAGAGCATCGATTCCCGCACCTTCGAGGGCAAGTGGCGCGTTCTGTTTTTCTGGCCGAAGGACTTCACGTTCGTGTGCCCCACGGAGATCGCCGGGTTCGCCAAGCTCGACGCGGAGTTCCGGGCGCGCGATGCTCAGCTTCTGGGCGTGAGCTTCGACAGCGAGTACGTGCACCTTGCCTGGCGGCGCCAGAAGGACGAGCTCGCGAACCTGCCGTTTCCGATGCTCTCGGACCTGAAGCGCGAGCTTGCGGGGGCGCTCGGGATCATCGACGCCGAGTCGGGCGTCGCGCAGCGCGCGACCTTCATCGTCGATCCGCAGGGCGTCGTGCGGTTCGTGTACGTGACCGAGGCGAACGTCGGCCGCAGCCCCGAGGAGGTGCTGCGTGTGCTCGATGCGCTGCAGACCGACGAGCTGTGCCCCTGCAACTGGCAGAGCGGGGAGCC
>JASHUC010000412.1 GCA_030040235.1 Gammaproteobacteria bacterium
GCCGCCGATAGCATGCGGGAGGACTGCCGCGACTTACGCCATCCCCCTCAAGCCATCCGCCAGGTCCTCGCCATGATCATCGACTGTCACGGGCATTACACCACCGCGCCGAAGGCACTGCAGGCCTACCGCGATAGCCAGATCGCCGGATTGAAGGACCCGGCCCACGTCCCGGCGCCGGCGAAGCTCGACATCGCCGACGATGAGATCCGCCAGAGCCTGGAGAACGCGCAGCTCAAGCTGCAAAAAGCGCGCGGCACGGACGTGACGCTCTTTTCGCCGCGCGCCTCGGCCATGGCGCATCACATCGGCAACGAGACGACCAGCCGGCACTGGACCGCGGCCTGCAACGACCTCATCCACCGCGTCTGCAGGCTCTACCCGCAAAATTTTGTCGGGGTGTGCCAGTTGCCGCAGTCGGTCGGGGTATCCCCCGCGAACTCGATCGGCGAGCTCGAGCGCTGCGTGAAGGATCTCGGCTTCGTCGGGTGCAACCTCAACCCCGACCCCTCGGGCGGTCACTGGAACGCCCCGCCGCTCACCGACCGGTACTGGTATCCCTTCTACGAGAAGATGGTGGAGCTCGAGGTGCCCGCGATGGTGCACGTGAGCGCCTCGTGCAACCCGAACTTCCATACGACGGGTGCGCACTACATCAACGCCGACACCACGGCGTTCATGCAGTTCCTGACGAGCGATCTGTTCAAGGATTTTCCGAGCCTCAAGTTCATCATCCCGCACGGCGGCGGCGCCGTCCCCTATCACTGGGGCCGCTATCGGGGCCTCGCGCAGGACATGAAGCGCCCGCCCCTCGAGGAGCTGCTGCTCGGCAACGTGTTCTTCGATACCTGCGTGTACCACCAGCCCGGCATCGAGCTGCTCCTCAAGGTGGTGCCGGTCGATAACATTCTGTTCGGCTCGGAGATGGTGGGCGCCGTGCGCGGGATCGATCCGCGCACCGGACACTACTACGACGATACCAAGCGCTACCTCGATGCGCTCTCGCTCAGCGAGGCCGATCGCCGCAAGCTGTTCGGGGACAATGCGCTGCGGGTGTATCCGCGCCTTCGGGCACGCCTCGCCGAGCATTCGAAGACGGCGGGCGCCTGAGGTTGCACCGCATGCCCTCGGTCGGCGACGCCCTGCCCCAGCCCGAGCCCGGCCTCACGCCCGAGAAGCTGATCGCGCGGGCCGCCGCCCTGCGCCCGGCGCTGCGGGAGCAGCAGGAGGAGAACGACCGCCGCGGCCACTACTCCGATGCCATTCATGCAGAGCTGCTGCGGGGTGGGTTCTACCGCATCCTGCAGCCCAAGCGCTTCGGCGGCTACGAGTTCGACCTCGAGACCTACGTCCGCGTAGTGATGCAGCTCTCGCAGGGACATCCGGCCTCCGGGTGGTGCTTCACCCTCGCCGCATCCCACGGCTACGTGCTCGCCTCGCACTGGCCCGAGCCCGTGCAGCGCGAGCTGTTCGGCCCGGAGGGGGATTTTCGCTGCGCAATGACCGCCGGTCCCGCCGGCACCTTCGAGCCCGTCGAGGGCGGCTATCGCGTGAGCGGGATGCACGCCTTCGCCTCCGGCATTCCGGTGTGCAACTACTTCATGGGCGCGGGCATGGTGCCTCGCGAGGGCGGCGTGCAGAACATGTACTTCGTCGTGCCGCGCGACAAGATCACCATCGTGCCCGACTGGGGCGGTGAGCTCGGCCTGGGGATGCAGGGCAGCGGCTCGAACAGCGTCCAGATCTCCAACGTGTTCGTTCCCGAGCGCCACTTCGTGCCGGCGAACGTGATGCTCTCCTCGGAGCACTCCCCCGCGGGTACGCCGGGGGCCCGCCTTCATGGCAACCCGATGTATCTCGGGGTGCTCGCCGGATGGTTCAGCTGTGAGTTCGGCGGGATTCTCACCGGTACGGCGCGCGCGGCGCTCGAGGAGTTCGAGCACCTGCTGCGCACCCGCAAGATGACCTTCAACCCGCAGCTCGTGCGCGCGCACGATCCGAACAACCAGATCACTCTCGGGGAGGCCCTCAGCCGCGCGGATGCGGCCGAGGCCCTCACGTTCGCCGCCACACGGCTGTACCAGGAGCAGTGCGAGCGCTGGGCGCGCGAGGGCACACCCATCACGCCGGCCGATACGCTGCGCGTGTGGAGCATCTCCCGCGAGGGCTGCCGCAACGCCTGCGAGGCGGTCGAGATGCTCTTCCGGGCCGCGGGCGCCTCGATGGCCAAGCGCGGGCACCCGCTGCAGCGGTACTTTCGCGACGTGCAGATGTATCGCATCCACATCCAGTCCCAGCCCACGTTTCCGGCGATGCGCGGGCAAGTGCAGCTCGGACTGCCGCTGCCCGCACCGTTCGCGCCCTGATGCGCCGCATCCTCGCGCAGCTGTGGTTCCAGGTTCTGGCGGCCACGGTGCTCGGCATCCTGCTCGGGATCTTCTATCCGTCCGTGGGTGCGCGGATGAAGCCGCTCGGGGATGCCTTCATCGCGCTCGTGCGGATGCTCATCGCGCCGGTGATCTTCTGCACCGTCGTGCACGGCATCGCGGGCATGCGCGACATGCGGCGCGTCGGGCGCGTCGCGCTCAAGGCGCTCGTGTACTTCGAGCTCGTCACGACCCTGGCGCTGATCGTGGCGCTCATCGCCGTGAATCTCTCCCAGCCCGGGGCCGGAATGAACGTCGATGCCCACGCGATCGACACCCGCGCCATCGGCGAGTACACGGGCCAGGCGCACGCGCAGAGCGTGTGGGGCTTTCTCCTCGGCATCATTCCAGCCACGTTCTTCGACGCGTTCGCGCGTCCGCCGGTGCTGCCGGTGCTGTTCGTCTCGGTGCTCTTTGCGCTCGCGCTCTCCTCGCTCGGTGCGCGCGCCCGCCCCATCACCGAGCTGGTCGGGGCGCTCTCCGAGGTGTTCTTCCGCATCGTCGGCTTCGTGATGTGGGTCGCCCCGATCGGCGCCTTCGGGTCGATCGCCTTCACCGTCGGCCGCTTCGGCACCGGCTCGCTCTGGTCGCTCGCGAAGCTGCTTCTGGAGTTCTATCTCGTCTCGCTCGCGTTCGTCCTCGTCGTCCTCGGCGCCATCGCGTACTGGGTGGGCGTCAGCCTATTTCGCCTGCTCGCCTACATCCGCGACGAGATCGTGATCGTCGCCGCAACGACTTCGACGGAGACGGTGCTGCCGCGCCTCATCGAGAAGCTGCGCGCGCTCGGCTGCGAGGAGTCGGTCGTGGGCCTCGTCATCCCGGCCGGCTACTCGTTCAACCTCGATGGCACCTGCCTCTACCTGAGCACCACGGTGGTGTTTCTCGCCCAGGCGACCCACACGCATCTCGGCATCGGGCAGCAGCTCGCGGTCATCGTCGTGCTGCTGCTCACCTCGAAGGGAGCCGCCGGGGTCGCAGGCGCTGCCTTCGTCGTGCTCGCTGCCACGCTCGGGTCGCTCGGGACGGTGCCCGTCCCAAGCATCGCGCTCATCCTCGGCATTCACCGGCTGATGGCCGAGGCGCTCACTTTCGTGAACCTGGTCGGCAATTGCGTGGCAACGCTCGTCGTCTCGCGCTGGGAGGGCGCGCTCGATTATGCGCGGCTTGCGCCCCAGATCGGGCGCGGCGGACTGAAGCTGCCGCGCGCTTCGGCGGCGCCGCGATCCGGGTGATCGCTTGTCTCGTTACACGCTGTTGCTGCGCGGGATCAACGTCGGGGCGAAGAACAGCCTGCCGATGGCACAGCTGCGCGCCCTGCTCGCGAAGGCCGGCTGCACGGATATCGAGACCTACGTGCAGAGCGGCAACGCCGTGTTCACCACGAAGCTGACGGCCACGGCGCTCACGAAGAAGATCGAGGCCGCGCTCGCATCGCTCATGGGCCGTCCGATCGCCACCACGTTGCGCACCCAGGCGGAGCTCTGCGCCATCATCGCTGCCAATCCGTTCGCGGAGGTGGCGAAGAACCCGGCGTATCTGTGCGTGAGCTTCCTGTCACACACCCCGAACGAGCCGGAAATCGCTCCGCTTCGCGCGCAGGATTTCACGCCCGAACTGTTTCGCGTCTCCGGCCGGGAGATCTATACCTGGCATCCCAACGGTCAGGGGCGCAGCCCGCTCGCGGCGGCCCTGCAAAAGCTCCGCCTGCGCGGGGCGATCACGACCCGAAACTGGAACACGGTCCTGAAGCTCGCGCAGATGATGCGCGACCGCTGAGCTTCACAGCCCTCTTCACCGCATCGCCTCCGCCCGGCGACTCACTCGGCCTTCTTGAGGATTCGCTCCAGCCGGTCGAGCACACGCATGGCGGCGAA
>JASHUC010000413.1 GCA_030040235.1 Gammaproteobacteria bacterium
CTGCTCGCGTATCACGTCGCCATTTTGAAAGGCACGGACGTCGATCAGCCCCGCAATCTCGCCAAGAGCGTCACCGTCGAATAGGCGATCCGTGCAGTGTCAAGTGCTGCTTTAACTAACTAGAGACAGCAGGCAACGTACTGTCATTGCCGGTTGCAGCTCTTTCGCTGGTCACTTCCAACTTACCTTTCGCGATCCAGCGCAGCACCGGCCAGGAAAGGAGGATGCAGGCTGCAAGGCTAACCAGGCCGTCCATCGTGAATGAGCCGGTAACGCCGCCGGCGAGCTTGTAACCGAACCCGTCAAGACCTTGCATATAGGCGTAGGGCACGACGAAAGCAGTCGACAAGAGGCCAAACTGGCTGGAGGCGAGTGGGCTGCCTTGTGGGATCGAGCGGAAAATTATGGCGTTCTGCGACACTTGGGCGATGCTCTGGGCAGCATTCTCGCCCAGAACGGCAAGAAGATAGGTGGCGGGGCTGTGCGGCAAGGCGAGCAACCCCAGGGTGAAGGCAGCGCCCAAGCTACCAATCGCAAGATAGAGGAATGGCGCTGAAATCCGCTTCAGGACGAAACGTGCCAAGATGGATGCGAAGACACCGATGACGACCGCACCAATCCCGTTCGCAACGCTCACCAGAGTGTCGGCCGCATGAAAGTCAGGCCCCATTCCGCCAAAGGCGTTCGTGAGGGTGAATGCGGCACACGGTAGAATGAACATCAGCAGCACTCTCAGAACCATAGGCTGGCTTACCAACTGGACGACGTCTCGAGCGAGGTTCCGAAAGCTTTCGTGCACGGCCTTGCGGCCAGCATTGGCCGCCGGAACCAGCCGCAGAATGGCGAGCGGAATCAGCGTCGCAACGCCGACTAACGCCGCGCCTAGCCCGGCCGGCGTGTGGGTGAGCAGCCAGTATTGACCGAGCGCACCCAGACCAAATCCGATGGAATTCCCGATCGTGAACCATGTGCCGATTGCCTCATCAGAACTCTTGGGTAGAACCGCACCGAGCCATCCCCCTACCGCGGAGTTGTAGAGGCTCAATACCAAGGCATCTACTGCAAGAGCCGCGCCGAGAAAATGGCTGCTCGCCGGCAAAACCAGCACGAGGGTCGTCAAAGTGGCTCCAGCAACGCCAAGTCCGATGGACCACGCGCGCCTGCTGATCAAGGTGTCGAGCACCGGAGCCACAGCGAACACCAAGAGGACGGACGAAAGCGCCAGCGTCGTCATTCCTGCAATCACGGGCTCAGCGACACCGTGCGACGCCAAAAGCTGAGGCGCTGTGACGAGGACCGCCGCATAGCCGAATCCGTAGGTAGAATTGGCGAAGCCCATCAGCCACACTCTTTGTGCGCGCGAGCCCAGCTGCTTGCTCATACCGATTTGTTCGCCCGCTTGATGATCTGCCTTAACGATGCCGTAGCGGCGCCTCAGGCGGTTCCGGAGGCCGAGGCATCGTGCGCTGCGGCCTCGGGTGGCGGCGCGATCGCCGCGAGCAGCGCCGCGTAGTCGGGCGGCTTCACGATGTGCGCATCGAAACCCGCCGCCTTCGTCTTCTGCCGGTCCTGCTCCTGATCCCACCCGGTGATGGCGACGACCCGGACGTTCTTCGCCCAGGGGAGCTGCCGAATCCGCCGGCACACCTCGTAGCCGTCGAGTCTCGGCAGCCCCAGATCGAGCAGCACCACATCGGGCTGCAGACGCTCGGCCGCCTTGAGCGCTTCGAGGCCATCGTGCGCAGTGTAGGTCTCGTGGCTCGAAAGCTGCAGCAGCATCGCCATCGAGACCGCCGAGTCGGCGTTGTCATCGACGATCAGAATGCGGCGCGGTGCGAGCTCGGGCACATCGCTGGACGGGGGCGACCCGCGGTCACTCCCTGCGACGCTGAGCGGCATTCGTAACAGAAATTCGCTGCCGCGGCCGAGCCCCTCGCTCGAGGCGGTGAGGGATCCCCCGTGCATCTCGGTGAGCCGTCGTGCGAGCGCCAGGCCGATGCCGAGTCCACCCTGCGAGCGCTCGCGGCTGGGGTCGACCTGGATGAACATCTCGAAGATCGCCTCGAGCTTGTTGGACGGGATGCCGATGCCGGTGTCTTTCACGCGGATGAGTATCTGATCGGCCTCGCGGCCGGCACGCAGCTCGATCCGGCCGCCCGGCTCGCTGTATTTGCGCGCGTTCTGCAGCAGGTTGCGAAAGACCTGGGTGAGGCGCACCGGGTCGGCATCGACGAACAGCGGCTCCTCCGGGAGTACGCTGCGAAGTGTGAGGTCAGCCGCCTCGATGGGCGGGCGCTCGACGTCCAGCAGCTCCGTGAGCAGCCCGCCGAGCTCGATGGGCTCCCGGCGGAGCTCCACCTTGCCGCGCGCGATGCGGCTCGCGTCGAGCAGGTCATTGACGAGGCGAACGAGCTGGTCGAGCTGCCGCTCCATCGACGCACAGGTCCATCGCAGCCGTTCATCGGTCCCGCGCCCGCGCTTGATGAGCTCCAGCCCATTGCGCAGCGGCGCGAGCGGCCCCCGCAGCTCGTGCGCGAGAAGCGCCAGGAACTCGTCCTTGTGCCGATCGGCCTCCTGAGCTCGATCATCATCTCGTACGTCTGCTGCTCCATGCGCTTGCGGCGCGTGATGTCGCGCACGATGGCGGTGAAGTAGCGCCGGCCACCGACGGAGAAGGCGCTCACGGCGAGCTCGAGAGGAACCGTGCTGCCGTCTTTGCGCAGCCCTTCGACCTCGCGGCCGAGCGCGCTGCTGTCGGCCGCGCTGCCCGGGCCGTGCTCGGCGAGGTAAGTGTCCTGCGCGCTCTGGTACGGCTCAGGCATCAACATCCTGCTGTTCCGGCCGATCACCTCGTCGCAGGCGTAGCCGAACAGCCGCTCGGCCGCCGGATTGAGCATCTCGATCGTCCCGTGCTCATCGATCGTCACGATGCCGTCGGCGCTGTGGTCCACCACCGAGCGGAAGCGGGCGGATTCCTCCGCACGCTGCTGCTCGGCGCGCCGGCGCTCGCTCACGTCGCGGAACACCAGCACGCAGCCGAGCACGCGGCCCTCGACATCGAAGATCGGTGCAGCGCTGTCGTCGATGGGCCGCTCGCTGCCATCCTTGCGGATGAGCGCGGTGTGGTTGGTGAGCCCCATGACGGCGGCGTCGCGTATCGCCCGCCGAGCCGGATTCTCCACGGTCGCGCGCGTGCGCTCGTTGACGATGCGAAACACGCTTTCGAGCGGCTGCTGCAGCATCTCTTGCGCCGACCAGCCCGTCACGGCCTCGGCAACGGGGTTGGCGAAGGTGATGCGGCAATCGTGGTCGGTCGTGAGCACCGCATCGCCGATGCTGCCGAGCGTCACGCGCAATCGCTCGCGCTCGGCGGCGATCTGGGCGGCAGCGCGCTGCTGCAAGCGAAAGCTTCGCCGGCTCAGGTAGAACACGAGCACGAGCAGGGCCCCGGCGATCACGGTCGAGGCGAGGATCGCCACGATGATCCTACGGGAGCTGCGCTCGGACTCCTGGGCGCGGCGGTCGAGGAGCGCGTACTCCGCGGTCTGCATCGCGCCCACTTGGGCGCGGATCTGGTCCATCAGCGCCTGACCCGCGTTCCCCTGGACGATCGCCAGGGCCGCCGCACGCGCGCCCGCCTGATCGAGCGAGAGAGTGCGCTCGAGCTCCTCGAGTTTCCGGGCCGTAAGAGCGCGCAGCGTCACGAGCCGAGCCTGCTGAGCGGGAGCGAGCTCGCGAGAGAGGCTGGCGAACTCACCCTGGATCTGCGCGGTCCCGTCGCGGTAAGGCTCGAGGTAGGTCTCGTTCCCGGTGAGCAGATAGCCCCGTTGACCCGTCTCGGCATCTTTGAGTGAAGAGAGCAGCGAGGCGAGGTCGATCATCGCGCCGTCGGTGTGGGCGACCAGCCGGTCGTTGGCAATCAGGCGGCGGGCGCTCAGGTAGCCGGTCAGTGCTCCCGCGACGAGAACGACGGCCGCGATCGCGAAGGCGAGCACCGGAAAATCACGGCGTGGGTAGTGGGTCGGTGCCATAGGTCGGCGGCGGCAGACGCATCATAAGACCAAAGCGCCGGATAGGCCTTTCCGAAGCGCTGCCGCGCCAGCTGGCGGCTACGCAGTGCTGCGTCGCACGAAGGTTGGAGCGTAGACTTCCGCCCCATGCGGATCGAGCCGGCGCCGCCATTGATTTCGCAAGCGAAGTCCGCAGCGGATTACGCGGCGGCGCGCCAGCTGTTCGAGGAGTACGCCGGAGAGCTCGGGATCGACCTCTGCTTTCAGGGCTTCGGGGCCGAGCTCGAAAGCCTCGAGGCCATGTACGGGCCGCCGGCGGGATGCCTGCTGCTCGCGTGGCACGGACGCTCGCCCGTCGGCTGTGTGGGAGTTCGCAGGCTCTCGGAGCTGAGCTGCGAGATGAAGCGTCTCTACGTTCGCGATCGAGTGCGCGGCGGCGGTTGCGGCCGGCAGCTCGCTGCGCAAAGCATCGAGCGCGCACAGGCGCTCGGCTACGAGCGCATGCGGCTCGACACGCTCGAATCGATGACCGCCGCAAGGCGGCTCTACGCCTCGCTCGGCTTTCGCGACTGCGAGCCCTACTACCACAACCCGCTCCCGGCCGTACGCTACATGGAGCTGAATCTCGGATTACGCAATGCTGCTCGATCCTAGGTTTCCCCGCGCGAATCGCTATCACCCCGAGTGGGTCGTCTCGCGCGGCAGCGGCGGGGCGAACGCGCTGTGGCTCACCGAATGGCTCTCGGAGTGGCTCGATCTCAAACACGGTATGCGGGTTCTGGACCTCGGCTGCGGCCGGGCGCTGTCCTCGATCTTCCTGCATCGCGAGTTCGGGGTCGAGGTGTGGGCGGCCGACCTCTGGTTCAGTGCTACGGAGAACCTCGAGTGCGTGCGCGATGCGGGAATCTCGCAGGGCGTTTACCCGATCCACGCCGAGGCGCATGCGCTGCCGTTTGCGGCCGGGTTCTTCGATGCCATC
>JASHUC010000414.1 GCA_030040235.1 Gammaproteobacteria bacterium
CCGATGTCGAACAGCCGCTCCGCGCGGACCCGCGGCGCCAGCATGACCGTGAGGCGCCCGTACTCGCGCGTCCCCGGGCGCGCGGTCATGCGGGCGACGACTTCCCGCTGCAGCATGAAGTGCATGTCCTCGATGGACCCGCTGCTTTCGAGGAAGTGGAAGAGGAGCGGTGTCGAGAGGTTGTAAGGCAGATTGCCGGCGAGCCGCAGCTTGCCGCCGCGCCGCGCGGCGAGGGCCTCGAGATCGAGCTTCAGAGCGTCGATCGGGTGCAGGTGAAAGCGGCCAACGCCTCGGAATTCGGTGGCGAGGGCCGCGGCGAGCTCGGGGTCGATCTCGACCGCATCGAGACTTGCGAGCTCATGCCCCGCCAGGAGGCTGCGCGTGAGCGCGCCGCGGCCGGGACCGATCTCGACCAGATGATCCCCCGGCTGAGGACCGATGGCGCGCACGATGCGCTCGATCACGGCCGGGTCGTGGAGAAAATGCTGGCCGAAGCGCTTGACGTAGCGCGCCACGAGTCACGCGGCGGCGAGCTCGATGGCAAGACGCACTGCGGCGAGGAGGCTGGCGGCATCCGCGCCTCCGGTGCCCGCCAGATCGAGCGCCGTGCCGTGGTCCACCGAGGTGCGCACGATCGGCAGGCCGAGGGTGACATTGACCGCCTGCTCGAACGCGGCGTGCTTGACGACCGGCAATCCCTGGTCGTGGTACATGGCGAGCACCGCATCGTGGCGAGCGAGAAGCTGCGGAACGAAGATCGTGTCGGCGGGGAGCGGCCCCGCGGCGCGGATGCCCCGGCTCCGCGCACGCTCGAGCGCTGGGGAAATCGTTCGAACTTCCTCATCTCCGAGGTGTCCGGCTTCACCGGCGTGGGGATTGAGTCCGCACACGGCGATTCGCGGCGCCACGAGATGCCAGCGCCGCTCGAGGTCGCGGTGCAGGATCTCGAGCACTTCAACCAACGAGTCGATCGTGATGGCGCTCGTCACGGCTCCCAAAGGAATGTGAGTGGTCGCAAGCGCAACGCGCAGCTTGCCCGCGACGAGCATCATGACGGGCCGCCGGCAGCCGGTGCGCTCGGCGAGATACTCGGTATGTCCGGAGAAGAAGATGCCCGCATCCATGATGCAGCTCTTCTGCACGGGCGCGGTGACCATGGCGTCGAACTCGCCGATGAGGCAGCCCTCGACGGCGCGGTCGAGCAGCTCGAGGACTTGTGGGGCGTTGCGCACGTCGGGGCAGCCCGGCTGGGAAGCAACCGGCAGCGGCACGTGAAGAACAGAGAGGCTCCCGAGCTCGTGGGTCCCGGCCTCCCCGGGTGCGTAGGGCCGCAACGCGACGGATTCGAGTCCGAGGAGCCGTGCGCGCTCGGCGAGCAGGCCGCGGTCCGCCAGGCACACGAGCTGGCAGGGAAGCTCGTGCCGCGCGAGGGCGAGGCAGAGGTCCGGGCCGACTCCGGCCGGTTCACCCGATGTGAGCGCGATACGGGGGACGCGCCGAACCACTACATCTTGTAGTCCACGTACGACTCGTCCCGGATCTGGCGCAACCAGAGCTCCGTGGCCTCGTCGGCCTTGCTCGCGCGGATCTCATCGGCGGCATGCTTGCGCTTGAGTGCGTCGGTGCTGTCCACGCGGCGGCGACCGAGCAGCTGGACGATGTGCCAGCCGTACTGTGACTTGAAGGGCTCGCTGATCTCATCGATCTTCAGCCCCGCGACGACTTTCTCGAACGTGGGATCGTAAGTGTCGGGCGCGGTCCAACCGAGATCCCCGCCGTCGCTCGCCGAGCTCGGGTCCTGCGAGTTGGTCTGCGCGAGGCCGGCGAAGTCCTCACCCTTCAGGATGCGCGCGCGCAGCGCCTCGAGCTTCTGTTTCACGAGCGCATCGTCCTGCAGCTCGTTGGTGCGCATCATGATGTGCCGGACGTGGACCTGATCGACGACCACTTTCTGGTCGTTAGTGCGCACCGCGTCCACCTTGACGATGTTGTAGCCGTTCGGCGCCCGCAGCGGGGCGCTGACCTGTCCAGGCTTGAGCTTGAGAATGGTGTCGGCAAGAAACGTCGGGAGCTCGCTCCCCTTGCGCCAGCCGAGATCGCCGCCCTGGAGGGCCGTGTCGCTGTTCGAGTAGGCGATCGCGAGCTTGGCGAAGTCCTCGCCCGACTTCGCGCGCTGGTAGACATCCTGCGCGCGTTGCTCGGCCGCGGCGAGCTGCTCCGGCGTCGCGTTCTCGGAGACGGCGATGAGGATGTGCGAGAGCTCGTAGGTCTCGTTGTCCGAGGGGTGGCTCGCCTGATGCGCGAGATACTGGTCGATCTCGCGCGACGTGACGGTCGTGTGCTGCAGAACGTCATGCTGGCGCAGCAGGCCGATGGTGAGCTGCCGCCGTATGGCATCGCGGTAGGAGGCGTAATCGATGCCCTGCGCAGCGAGCGCATCGGGCAGCTGCGAGAGGGTGATACCGTTGCGCTGGGCGATCTCCTGCATGGCGCTGTTGAGCCCCTCGTCCGGGATCTTGATGCCTTCGCGCTGGGCGTGCTGCATCTCGATCTCTTCGGTGATGAGATGGTCGAGAACCTGACGCCGGAGCACGTTGTCGGGGGGCAGCTCCTGCTTCTGATCCGTGAGGCGCTGCCGGTCGAGCGTCAGCTCATCATTCACCTCGCTCACGAGCACCACCCCGTCGTTGACGATGGCCGCAATGCGATCGAGGGGCTCGCCGTGCGTTGCAAGGTCGCGCGTCTGCGCCTGCGCGGGGCGCGTGGCCGCCATTGAGACCAGCAGAGCCGCGATGAAGAGCAGCACGGGAGCGCCGAGACCGGGACGCCGAAGTGTTTTCATAATGAGTACCGCACGGCGGCGAGCTAACACACCGTGTCAGCGCGTAAGTGAGGGAGGCAAGTATCCCTGAATTGCGGTTCCGAGGAAAGCGTCGGTTGCCGGGCCTACCCCCGCAAGGCCGCTCAGCTGGATCTGGAACATGAAGGCGGTGTCCTGCTGCCCCGTGCCATTGATCAGATATCGCCGGTAGAGCAGCCGCACGCGCCAGCAGCAGGCGCGGTACTCGAAGCCCGCCAGACGGTCGATGCCCTCGTGCGAATTGAGGTCGTACACCCAGCGCCCGAGCAGGTGGAAGCCGCCCCAGATCGGCCAGGCGGTGGACACCTCGCTCTGATTGAGGCTCTGGCTCTCGGTGAAGCTCGCGGGGTAATTCGCCGCCGGCGGAAGCGCCGTGGGCACCTCCCCCGGAGGAGCGAGCGCCGAGGGAAGCACCACGTCGCGCTGGTAGCGGTACGCGACGTTGATGACGCTCTCATCGGCGGGTTTGAACTGCAGCTGCAGGAACGTGCGCTCCTCCTGCGAAGCGGAGGGATTCCACTCGAGATTCGCATCGACGTTCCAGTTCTTGTAGGCACTCAGCACGAATTCCCCGACGAGGTCCGAATCCGCACGGCCATCGAGCGTTTCTCCCGGCAGCTCGACGCGCGGGGTCTGGAGGTAGTAGGCCTGCCCGAGCGTTGCGGAAAGAAATTGCTGGCCGGTGTCGCTCGCGAGGAGCCGGCTCGTCAGTCCGAGGGTCACCTGGTCGGCGTCGCTGATGCGATCGTCGCCCACGTAGCGATTGTCGCGGAACAGCTCGACGCTGTTGAGATCGGGCAGCGCCGTATCAAAGAGCGGCAGATCGTCCTGATCGCGGTAGGGCACATACAAATACAGGAGCCTCGGCTCGAGCGTGAGCGTGCGATCGTCCTCCCACGGCCGCTCGAGCTTGAGTCCGGTGTCGAAGCTCGTGATCGGAAGCGAGCGCGAGGGCGCGCGGTCCTCGCTCGGCAGGGTGTCGCCGAGCTCGTACTGGGTGTACTTCCAGTCGAACGTCGAGCGGAGGAAATATCCGGGATCCTCGTAATCGAGCCCGACGTGCGGCATCAGATCGAGCCGCCAGCCGGAGAGGCCCGAGCGAATGAAGTCCACCAGCTCCGAATCGACTCCGTAGTGCAGGAGCTCGGCCGGACCCCAGGTGTAATCGCCGTCGGCCCAGAGCCATGGGGCGCGCGCATAGGGGCGGTACTCATCGGGCAGATACTCCGTGGGTACGGGCAGCTCGACGGAGACCGGCTGATACTGCTGTGCGGCGGCACCGAGATTCCAGTTCTCGTCGCGATAGGTGATCTCCGCGAGGCGCTGCAGGAAGGCGGTGCTCGTGGACTCCGGACCCGTGCCGAAATCCTGAAAATAAAGCGGATCACTCACGTTCGCCGCATCGACCTGCACGCGCAGATCGTTGGGGAGGTTCGCAACGTCGTGAAACGTGACGAAGCTTCGATCGGAGCTTCCGATCGAGCTGACGGGGAGGTCTGCCTCCTGGGCCTCGGCGACGAGGGCTTGCTGCTCGGACCCGAAGCGCTGGTCATCCGGCAGGAAGTGCCACTGCAGCTCCCCGCTCTGGTCGTCGGTGAGAAAGCGAGTCTCCCCGGCAAGGTCCACGCCTCGCTCGGTGTAGATCATCGGGGAGAAGGTGAGATCGGCGTTCGGCGCGGCATTCCAGTAGTAGGGCACCTGCAGCTCGAAGCCATTCACCGAGTTGTTTCCGGCGCTCGGAAAGAGAAAGCCGCTCTTGCGCTCGTTGCTCAGCGGAAAGGAGAACCAGGGGAGATAGAGGATCGGCACGCCCTGGAAATCGACGACCGCGCCGCGTCCGGTGCCGAACTGCCGCGTGGTGTCGAGGGAGAGGTCGCGCGCACTGAGCTCCCAGGACTGGTCGGCGACCGGGCAGGACGTGAAGCGCACACCGCGCAGATCGAGGATGCCCTGCGGAGTCAGATCGAGCAGATCGGCCGAGCCGCGCCCGTAACGCTTGACGAGTGAGAACTGCGCCGAGCGCACCTCGGTGCCGGCGGTCGGGGAGTACTTCCCGTCGCTGCCGCTCAAGTGCACGATCGGATCCTGATACGTGACCGAGCCGCGTACCGTGACATCGCGTGTCGCACTGTCATAGTGCGCCTCGTTGGCGTGCACCTCGCGGTCGCCCTGCCGCACGACGACCTTGCCCTGGGCCGTCGCGTTGCCGCTGGCATTGTCGTATTCCACATGATCCGCGGTGATGTCGAACTTCGCGTCCGGGTTCGGCTTGGTCTCCTTGATGAACGGGCCCGCGCCGGCTTTCATGTTCGACGGACAGTAAAGTGGCGCCTCAGGCATCAGCGGTGGATCCTCCAGCAGCTGCCAATCGGAGGCAGGCGGGGGATTGGGCTGCGGTGGGGAATTGGACTGGGGTGGAGGATGGGACTGCGGTGGGGGATTGGACTGCGCCAGCGCGCAAAGCGGCACGGCGGCGAAGAGCCACCCGGTGAGAGTCCCGAGCACGCGCCGATCGCGTCGCCACTCTCGGCGTGACAGCCCGCACAGTGGCAGCGATGGGCGCGGAGGCAGCATTCGGGCGGGCATTATAATGGCGAGGCGCATTCGCGCTCGACGCTCAGCTTTGCTGGAAAGTTCCATGCCCCACGCCGACGCGACATCCCACGCCGACGCGACTCGCGAGGACGCGCGCCTCGCCCTCGCCTTCGAGTGGCTCACCCGAGACCTGCGCCTTGAGGTCGAGCGCCTCGAGCCCGCCTCGAGCGATGCGAGCTTCAGGCGCTATTTCCGCCTGTTCGGGCCCGGCGGGACGCTCATCGTCATGGACGCGCCGCCCGAGCGCGAGGACGTCCGCCCCTACCTCACCGTGAGCGGGCTGCTCGAATCGCTCGGCGTGCACGTGCCCCACATCCACGAGTCTGACATCCCGCGCGGCCTGGTGCTGCTCGAGGACCTCGGCTCGACCCAGTACCTCGCCCGGCTGCGTGCGGGAGGCGATCCCGAGAGCCTGTACGGCGATGCGCTCGACACGCTCGCCGATATCCAGGCGCGCGGGACCGCCGCAGCCGGCACCCTCGCGCCCTACGATCGCGAGCCGCTCCTGCGCGAGCTCGCGCTGATGCCCGAATGGTTCTGCGCGCGCCATCTCGCGATCGAGCTCGATCGCGAGGAGCGCGAACTCCTGGCGCACTCCTTCGAGGTCCTCATCCGCGAGGCGCTCGCGCAGCCCCGTGTGTTCGTGCACCGCGACTATCATTCGCGCAATCTCATGGTGCTCGAAGCGCGCAACCCCGGCGTGCTCGACTTCCAGGACGCACGCTGCGGGCCGATCGGTTACGACCTCGTGTCGCTCCTCGAAGACTGCTACATCGCCTGGCCGCGGGCGCGCGTGCTCGCGTGGGTGAGCGCGCATCGCGCGCGCCTCATCGCGCGCGGCTACCCGGCGGCAGGCAGCGACGCCGAGCTCACGCGCTGGTTCGACCTCATCGGTGTGCAGCGCCACCTGAAGGTCCTCGGCATCTTCGCACGGCTCTATCACCGGGACGGCAAGGCGGGCTACCTCGCCGATCTGCCGCTCACGCTGCGCTATGTGCTCGAGACCTGCGCCGCGTACCCCGAGCTCGCCGAGCTCGGGAGCTTTCTCGAGCGCCGCGCGGCCCCACGCCTCGCGCAGGCAAACCGGCGAGCCGCAGGGCCGCACGCATGAAGGCCATGGTGCTCGCGGCGGGCCGCGGCGAGCGGATGCGCCCGCTCACCGATCGCACGCCCAAGCCGCTGCTCGGGGCCGCCGGCAAGCCGCTCATCGGTTATCTGCTCGAGGCACTCGCCCGAGCCGGCATTCGCGAGATCGTCATCAATCTCTCCTGGCTCGGCGAGCGTATCCGCTCGAGCCTCAAGGACGGCGCGGAGTATGGTGTCCAGATCTCCTACAGCGAGGAGGGGCCGGTACCTCTCGAGACCGGCGGCGGCATCGTGCACGCCTTGCCGCTGCTCGGCGCCGGCCCTTTCATCGTGGCGAGCGGTGACATCTGGACGGACTTCGACTTCGGGAGCCTCGAGCTCGAGGCGGACGCCGATGCACAAGTGGTGATGGTTCCCAACCCTCCCCATCATCCGCGTGGGGACTTCGCGCTCGAGGGCGAGCGGGTGGTCGAGCGCGCGCGCGACCGGCTGACGTACGCGAACATCGGCCTGTATCGCCGCGAGTTGTTCGCGGGCTGTGCCCGGGGGCGCTTCCCACTCGTGGAGGTTCTGCGCCGCTCGATAGGGTCGGGAAGGCTGCGGGGGAGATTGCACCGCGGGGAGTGGGTGAACGTCGGCACACCGGAGCAGCTGACCGCACTCGATGCACGGCTGCGCCGCGCGCCTCCGGCCGCCTAGGACCTCGCAGCCCATGTCGCGTGCCGCCACGCTCGAGTGTCCCTGGCCGTCGTTCAAGTTCGGGCGCTCGGTCCTGCATCACTGCGATTGCCTCGAGTGGTTGCGCAGCCGCGCCCCCGCGACGATTCACGCGGTGGTGACCGATCCGCCGTACGGGCTCGGCGAGTACTCGCCCCGGGAGCAGCGCAAGCTCCGCGCCGGGCGCGGCGGGGTGTGGCGCATTCCCCCCTCGTTCGATGGCATCACGCGTGCTCCGCTTCCGCGCTTCACCGTGCTCACGCCGGATGACCTCGCCGCGCTCGATCGGTTCTTTTTCGAATGGGCGCGCGCGCTCTGCCCGGTGCTCGTGCCGGGGGCCAATGTGATCGTCGCGAGCCATCCGCTCGTCTCGTTCATCGTCGGGGGCGCGCTGGCGCGCGCCGGCCTCGAGCGGCGCGGCGAGATCATCCGGCTCGTCTGCACGCTGCGCGGGGGGGATCGGCCCAAGGCAGCGCACGAGGCGTTCACCGAGGTGAGCGTGATGCCGCGCTCGATGTTCGAGCCGTGGCTCGCGTACCGCAAGCCGCTCGAGGGGCGCGTGCAGGACAACCTGCGCCGCTGGAAGACGGGCGGATTCCGCCGGCCATCCGCGGAGAAGCCCTTCCCCGATGTCATCCGCTCGGCGCCCGCGCGGCGCGCCGAGCGCGACCTCGCTCCGCACCCGAGCCTCAAGCCGCAGAGCTTTCTGCGGGCGCTCGTGCGGGCGACGCTGCCTCTCGGGGAGGGTATCGTCCTCGATCCGTTCGCAGGATCGGGCTCGACGCTTGCCGCGGCCGAGTCGCTTGGCTATCCCTGCATCGGGGTGGAGCGCGATCGGCGCTACTTCCTCCTGGGGCGCGCGGCGATTCCGAAGCTCTGCGCCTTCCGGTGCCGCAGTCCCCTGCAACGAGGGGCGGAGTGAGCCCTCGCCGGGCGGAGTGAAGCCCTCGCGGGGCGGGGTAGCCCTCGCGGTACAATGTCGCAATGGCGCATCCGGTCCGCAGCGGCGAGAAGTATGTGACCCCCCAGGGGTTCACGGCCATTCGCGACGGCATCAAGGCGCGCACCGGCGCGGATGTCGCCGCACATGCGGGGCAGGACGGGCACGGGCCTGTCCGCTCCCGCAAGCCGCCCTGGCTCAGGGTCAAGGCACCGACGGGGGCCGGATTCAGCGCCGTCCGGACCCTCGTGCACGAGCACCGCCTGGCGACGGTGTGCGAGGAGGCCAAGTGCCCCAATATCGGTGAGTGCTGGAATGCCGGCACGGCGACGCTCATGCTGATGGGCGCCGTGTGCACCCGCGCCTGCCGCTTCTGTGCGGTCGATACCGGAAACCCCCGCGGCTGGCTCGATCCCGACGAGCCGCTCAATGCGGCGCGTACGGCCGTGCTGATGGGGCTCGAGTACGTGGTCCTGACCTCGGTCGATCGCGACGACCTGCCGGACGGCGGAGCGGGGCACTACGCGGCGTGCGTGCGCGCGATCAAGGCGGTGAGACCCGCCACCGCGGTCGAGGCGCTGACTCCCGATTTTCGCGGCGTGCTCGCCGATGTCGAAGTCGTCGTGAGCTCCGGCATCGAGGTATTTGCGCAGAACCTCGAGACGGTGCGCCGTCTCACGCATCCGGTGCGTGACCCGCGCGCGGGCTACGATCAGACGCTGCGGGTGCTCGAGCACGCCAAGCGCGTCAGTACCCGCGTGCTCACCAAGACGAGTCTCATGCTCGGCCTCGGGGAGCGCGAGTCGGAGATCGCCGCGACGATGGACGACCTGCGCGGCATCGGCGTGGACATTCTCACCCTCGGCCAATACCTGCAGCCCACCCGCAACCACCTGCCCGTCGAGCGCTTCGTCCCGCCCGATGAGTTCGACCGCTACCGCCGGTGGGCGCTCGAGCGGGGCTTTCTGGAATGCGTCGCCGGTCCCCTCGTGCGCTCGAGCTATCGTGCGGAGCGAGCGCTCCATCGCAACAATGCTGGGCTCGACAATCACGCTCTCCTCGCGGCGCGCTGAGCCGCAGCGGCGCATCCGCCGGCGGCTCGGGCTCGTGCCCTACGAGCCGACCTGGCGCGCGATGCAGCGCTTCACGGACGCGCGGGACGCGGCAACGGCCGACGAGATCTGGTTCCTCGAGCACCCGCCCGTCTTCACGCTCGGAATGAGCGGCAGGCGCGAGCACGTACTCGCGCCGGGCGACATTCCGGTCATCCAGACCGATCGCGGGGGCCAGGTGACCTACCACGGACCGGGGCAGCTCGTCGTCTATCCGCTCATCGACCTGCGACGCAGCGCTCTCGGTGTGCGCGACCTCGTCTGTGCGCTCGAGCGTGCGGTGATCGGTTACACCGAGGAGCTCGGGATCGAGGCACGCGCGCGACGCGATGCACCGGGTGTCTACGTCCACGGGCGCAAGCTCGCGAGCGTCGGACTGCGCATCCGCCGCGGTGCGAGCTATCACGGTATCGCGATCAACGTGCGGATGGATCTCGAGCCGTTCGGCCGCATCAACCCGTGCGGGTACGCCGGGCTGCAGATGACGCAACTCGCAGAGCTCGCGCCGGGTGTCACGCTCGATGCGGTGATGAGCGGCCTCGAGCCGTGGCTGCTCGCGGAACTCGAGCGCGCATGAAACGGCGGGCTTTGCTCGCGGGCCTCAACGGACTCGCCGTGCAGGCGGTGGCGGGCGCGCTGTCCGCCCCGCTCGCCGGGACGGCGGCCGCAGCCACGCGCGTGACGCTGCTCAACGTCTCGTACGACCCCACCCGCGAGCTCTACAACGACTACGATCCCCTCTTCGCCCGCTACTGGCTCGCCAAGAGCGGACAGCGCGTGGTCGTGCGCCAGTCGCATGGCGGCTCGGGGACCCAGGCGCTCTCGGTGATCAATGGGCTGCCGGCAGACGTGGTCACACTCGCGCTTGCGGGGGACATCGATGCGATCGCCGTTCGGGGCAAGCTCCTGCCGCTCAACTGGCAGAGCCGGCTGCCCGATAACAGCGCCCCCTACACCTCCACGATCGTCTTTCTCGTGCGCCGCGGCAATCCGAAGGGCATCCGCGACTGGTCCGATCTCATCCGGCGCGGCATCCAGGTGATCACGCCCAACCCCAAGACCTCGGGTGGCGCGCGCTGGAATTACCTGGCTGCCTGGGCGTGGGCGCTGCGGCAACCCGGTGGGAGCGAGGCCCGGGCGCGACAGTTCCTCGCGCAGCTCTACCGGCACGTGCCGATCCTCGATACCGGCGCGCGCGGCTCGACCACCACGTTCGCGCAGCGCGGTATCGGCGATGTGCTGCTCGCGTGGGAGAACGAAGCGTTTCTGGCAATGCGCGAGATCGGCCCGGACAAGCTGCAGATCGTCGTGCCTTCGATCAGCATCCTCGCCGAGCCGTGTGTCGCGTGGGTGGACAAAGTCGTCCTCAGACACCGCACGCGCGAGGTCGCCGAGGCGTACCTGCAGTACCTCTACAGCCCGGATGCGCAGGAAGTCATTGCGCGGCACTATTACCGCCCGCGTGATGCGCAGGTCGCGGCGCGCTACACGCAGCAGTTCCCGCGGCTCGCACTCGCGACCGTCGCCGAGTTCGGCGGGTGGCAGAAAGTGCAGAAGGAACACTTCGCCGAGGGGGGCATCTTCGATCAACTCACCGGCCAGTGAGCGGGTCAGCTCGCGGCCTGTCGTCAATCTACGATGAGTTTGTAGCCCGCGCCGGCGGCGGTTTGCAGGTAGCGGGGCAGGGCGGGATCGGCCTCGATCTTCTGCCGTAGCCGGTGCACGAGCTGCTTGAGGAGCTGCCGGTCGCCCGAGTTGCGGTGACCCCAGACGTGCACGAGCAGCCGATCGGAGCTCACGGTGCGGCCGGCGTTGGTGAGCAGCATCTGCAGCAGCCGCAGCTCGAGCTTGGTGAGGCGCACCGGATCGCCGCCGCCGATGCGGGCCACGTGCTCCTCGAGGCTGAGCTCGATCTGTCCGGCTTTCAGCGGCGCGGTGGTCTCCATGCCCGCGCGCCGCAGCAGCGCCTTGATTCTCGCGAGCAGGGTCTTCGGGCTGAAGGGCTTGGTGAGGTAATCGTCCGCGCCGAGGTCGAGCGCCTTGATGAGGTCCTCCTCCTCGCTGCGCACGGTGAGCATCATGATGGGCACGCTGGAGCGCGCCCGGATCGCCTCGCAGACCTGAAATCCGCTCGCACCCGGCATGTTGATGTCGAGCACGACGAGGTCCGGGCCCTCCGCATCGAACATGCGCACGGCGCTCGCGCCATCGGCCGCCTTGACGACGAGAAAGCCGGCCTGCGCGAGCGCAAACCCGATGAGCTCGCGCAGATCGCGGTCGTCGTCGACCACCAGAATTTTCATGCGGTGGATTCCACGGGCAGCGTGATGCTGAAGCGCGTGCGCTCCTCGCCGGTGCGCGCAACGCTGATCGTACCGCCGTGGCGCTCGATGATCGATTTGACGATCCACAGGCCGAGTCCGAGCCCCCCGGGCTCGGGCTCCTCCTCGGCGCCGCGGCGGAAAGGCTCGAAGATCGCATGCCCCTCGCTGGCGAGCACGCCCGGGCCCTGATCCTCGACCCACACGGTGACCGAGCCTGCGCCCTGCTCGGCACCGACTCTGAGCACGCTGCCCTCCGGAGCGAACTTGTTGGCGTTCGCGAGCAGATTCACGAACACCTGGGTGAGGCGGGTCTTGTCACCGCTCACGAGCGGCAGGTGCGGCGGCAGATTCACCTCGAGTGACTGCTTGCGGGTCTTGAGGAGTGAGCCGATGAGCGAGCTCGCCTCCTCGATCACCTCGGCGAGCTCGACGCTTTGCCTGCGGATGCCGAGCTGTCCGGACTCGATGCGCACGCTCTCGAGCAGATTGTCGATCAGCCGCGTCAGGCGCAGCGTGCCGCGCTCGAGCGAGAGCACGAGCTGCTCGCGCTCGGCGGGCCCCATCTGCTCGAGGCCATCGTGCAGCAGCTCGATCGAGGCGAGCTGCGCCGCAAGCGGCGTGCGG
>JASHUC010000415.1 GCA_030040235.1 Gammaproteobacteria bacterium
GCGAGGCCGCTGAACTCCACCAGATCGATGAGTTGAACGCTGAGAAACGATGGATCGCCGGCCGGTGTCCCGAGCTGGATCTTATCCACGACGAGCGCAGTCCAAGGGCCCAAGACGGCCATGGAACCCGCCAGCATCGCCCCGATGATCCCAAGGTGTGCATGGAGCCTGCGTTGATGCGCGCGAATCAGCAGCGCCTGCATGGTCAGGAACACGAGCCACCCGGCGAATGCGGCGGCATGAAAATATACGACGATTGGATAAGGCGCGGCCTGGCTGCGGAGGTGCTGCCTAATGTCCGGTACGAACCCACCGAGGATGCCCGCCCATACGAGCGCAATCATGACCAGGATGAAGTCACGGTCACGGTCTTGAGGACGGCGTGCAACAACATCTACTGCTGCGTTCATTCTCTATTCTCCGCGCGGGAACGGTTCCATCAGGGGGATGGCGCGCTGCAGGCGAAGTTCGCCGCCACATCGGTGCTCCCGGTTCCTTTGTACCGCGCGACCTGCGGAAACGGGCACAGGGGGCGCGTACGGATGATGCCGCTCGCTGGATCGCCATCCGTCCGGTATTTCGTCGCGACGATCGCCTGCGGCGCAACACCGTTCTCCACCCATCGATCGAGCGCGGTCAGCATTTCGGTGCCGAACGTGTTGGGCCCCGGACCTCCACCGCAATGCTGCATCCCCGGTACCATGTAGAGACGGGTGAAGCGCTGCGCATCCGCTCGGCCCATTCGGGTGAGCACACTCTCGTAGTATTCGATCGTGGCGCGTGGCGATAGGAGCGGATCGCTCCAGCCATGGTAGAGGATCAACTTGCCGCCCCGGGCCTGGAAGGCCGTGAGATCGGGATCGGTGGCCGTGAGAATCCGCCCCAGCGCGGTGTCATAACGCCTCGCATCGCGCTCCGGGCTGGCCCCGAGAAGGCTCCAACCAGCATTTTGCATGAGGTCGTGAAAACCCTGGTCGAAAACATCGATGGCACTGCGGCCGCGGCCCGCACCGGAGATGATGCCGGCCTGTCCTCTCGGGCCGGCTGAGACGCTGCCTGGCAGCATTCCCGGATAGATCTGCCGGCCCTGCGAGTCGCGCGGCCCCGCGAAGACCTTCTCGAGCGCCGTGATCTGCGGCGGTGTCAGGCAGCTCGGGGACTGCGATCCGTGACACCGTAGGACGCTTGCGTTGAAATCGCACTTCCGCGGGTCCTCGATCAGTCCATCCTTCAGCCCATCGAGCGCGTCGCAACCCGCGAGTACCGCTGTCTGAATCGCCGGCCACTTGTCGGCCGGAATGTAGCTCGCCGGATCGCTCTCGGTTGCCCGTCGGATCCACTCCAAATTGACGAAGACAGTCGTCGAGAGGTGCGGTGCGCCGGCGATCACCCCAGCGTAGTCGGCGGGAAAGCGCTGCGCTTCCATCAGGCCTTGCCGCCCGCCGTTGGAGCAACTGTCGAAGTAGGAATAGCTCGGAGACCTGCGATAGAAGGCGTGGATGATCGCCTTGGACTTTTCTGCGGTTTCGTGAATGGCGCGATAGCCGTTGTCGATGATCTTTTGAGGATGTCCGAGCGCCCACGTGCCGTCAAAACTAGCCGCACCGGCCGCGACTGACGCCTCGTGCCCGGTGTCCGTCGAGGAGGTTGCATAGCTGCCCAGCAGCGCGGGCGCGAGGCCGAAGCCATAACTGATGGCCCCGGAAAATCCGCCGTTGCCCACGCCCAGGTATTTGCCGTTCCAGCCGCTCACGGGCATCCACACCTCGAACTCGATGTGCGAGTCGCTCGGGGACTCGATGACCCCTTGCACGCGGCAAAACGCGGGCAGGCGCTCGAAGGCTCGGAGCTCATCAGCAGGCAGCGGCGCGGATGGTGATACCGGCGGCCGGAACGTCCCGGCCGCGACGATCTCGGCGGCGGTGATCGTGGTGTTCGATAATCTCAAGGCGCTGAGACTGGAGCACGGCGTGGCAAACGCCGGTGCGGTCATGAAGAGGGCGCTGATGGCTGCGGCAGGCAGTACGATTCTCATTTTCCACTCCACAAATCGGGGCTCGATCGACACTCGGCGAGCGAGACTCTGAAGTTGGCGGCGGCCCGTGAGCTCTGCGCCTCCGATCGCGGCGAGCGCCGCGCCGAGCAGGGAGTTTTCATCGAAGTCCCCGATGTCTGTCTCCTCATGGTGTTGCCTGCCTCTCGCCCCGCTCCTGCGGCGCGCGGGCCTGAGCCGTCTCGAATGCCTGGATCTGCTTCAGGTTGGGCACTGGGCCGGCGTGGGGATGAGCGTCGAGATACAGGGCCCGCTGCGATGAGCTGCTGAAGGCCGGCCAGTGCGGCAGGCCCGCGCCGTTCGGGTCGCCCGTCCGGGCGAAATTGACCCAGTAGTTTTGCATCTGCTCCGACAGGGACACGTCTGCCCGCTCCGGTGGGCCGTCCAAGCCGACGAGATTGCCTTTCACCGGCCTCACGAGGTTGCCGAAGACGTAACCGACCTCGGCGCCATGGGTAGGTCCGAGCGGCGCCTGCGGCGAGTGCCGGTCGAAGTAATACAAGTAGACCTTGTTCCGGTCCTTTCCAAAATACAGGCTCGCCCACGCCCAGGCGTCCCCTCCCATCTCGTCCCGTAGCAGATCCCTTCCGGCCTGTCCGGTCTGGGCATCGGTGGCGTGCGGATAGAGGGCGAGAACCTCATCGGCGTGCGCGCCGAACTCTGCGTGGATCAGCGCCTCGAACCGTACCGGAGTTGCGTCCGGCAGCATGAACGGCATGAGCGACGCACCTTCATTGGAATTGGAGCCGATCAGCAGCGGCGTGTCGTTGAACCGGCCGGTTTTGAAGAGACTGTGCGGGTCGCCCACAAGGACATAGCCGTCGAGCACCGGCATAAAACGGCCGACGCGGCTTTGCGCCTTCAGTAGGACCTCTGCCGGAAGCGCACGCGCCGCCGCGACATTCTGTGCACCGAGCTGTGCCAGGAAACTCTGGCCGACCGCTTCGGCCGCTGGCAGCCCGCCACCTCCGGCGAGGGAGCCGCTTTCCGAAATCGCGCGCTGGAACAAGCCCTTCGCCAGCGGCGACGCGGCAAGCCTGCACACGAGGCCGCCCCCGGCGGACTGGCCGAAGATAGTCACCCGTGATGGATCACCTCCGAACTTGCCGATGTTCGCCTGGACCCACTGCAGGGCGGCGATCACATCGCGCAGCCCATAGTTGCCGGACACATGATGGGGGGATTCGGCGCTGAGCCAGGGAGCGGCCAGAAAGCCGAGCGCGCCGAGCCGGTAAGCGATGCTCACGAGCACGACGCCCTTCTTCGCGAATCGTGTGCCGTCGTATGATGGACCGCTCGTAGAGCCGCTGACGAAGCCTCCGCCGTAGATCCACACCATGACCGGCAACCGCTCGCGCGCGGATCGAGCGGCCGTCCAGACGTTGAGGTAGAGGCAATCCTCGCTCATGCCGGGGGGCACTCCGTGCTGCGTCAGGGTTTTCGGGTCCTGCATGCAACTCGGAGCGAAGTGGTCGGCGTTCTTGATGCCGCTCCATGGCCGCACCGGCTGCGGGGCCCGCCAGCGTAAGCTCCCCACCGGCGGCGCCGCGAACGGGATGCCCTTGAAGGAGGTGACACCGTCGGCCGTGACTCCTTGCACGCGCCCGCCCGTTACCGAAACGACATCCGCCTGCGCAGCCGCGGGCCCGGCACACACGAGCGCGGCCGCGGCGAGCACGGCGCTGACCCAGGACTTTTTCATGGTATCCCCTGCATCCACGCCGACCGTGGCCGACTCGCTATCGTGTGCGGTAATCCCTGAGCCGCTTTGCCGTCCGTCTCATGCGCCGCCGCGAGCGCATCTGCGCCGGCTGCCGTCTCGGGAGCCGCGGAATGCCACGGAACAGATCGTCGGCCATGGCGAATACTCTCAGCCTCGTCGGATCGCAGCCGCGTCGCGT
Source organism: Gammaproteobacteria bacterium (assembly GCA_030040235.1). Next base: position 3,955 of record JASHUC010000415.1, read on the forward strand.
GCTTGCTTCAGCGCTGCCCAGTTCGGCGCGTACTTGAGAGCCTCGTCGTACTCGTTGAGCGCTTGTTTGAAATGACGCTGCTTCGCGAGCACGTCGCCCCAGGCTTTGAGGGGGTCGGCCCAGTGCGGGCCGCGCTGGTTGGCGGCCTCGAGCTTCGTGATGGCGCCCGCGAGGTCGCCGTGGCGCGCGAGCGCGATGCCCCAGGAGTAGTAGCCCGCGGGAAGGTCCGGGGCAAGCGCGACCGCTTGCGCATACGTTTGCTGCGCGCCAGCCCAGTCGCCGCGGTGGTCGAGGATGTCACCGCGGAAGCGCTGGCAGTCCACCAGGTGTGCGGCACCCGATAGAGCGAGAATCGCATCGGCTTTGTCGGGATGGCCGGTCGCCTCCTCGATCGGTGCGTGCCAGCACTCTTGACCGAGGACCCACCCGTGCACATCAGTGCGCACTCCGGCCCCCCATTCCGCTTCCGCTTCAGTCGTGTCGCCGAGCGCTCCGGCCACCAGCGCGCGAGTCCAGTGGATGACGCCCGGGGCAAGTGCGCCGCCAGGGTTTGCACCATCAGCTCCGCGTCGGCGCGATCGTGCAGCTCGGCTTCAGCGATGGCGAGATAGGGACTGTTCGCAGCTCCGGGGTTCGATCCGAAGCCACCGTTTGCCGCCGCATCGGCGATGAGTCCCTTGACCGCTGCCTGGAGGTCGTGAGTGAGGAACAGATCCGGTAAGAAGAGCGCCGGCTCGCCTCTCGCCACGAGCCGGGAGAGTTGGGAGCCCGCGGCGCGCCGTGCAGCTTGGCCCACGCGCCAGGCCTCTTCCTCCTCGCCCAACGTCGACAGGCCGTACTCCTCCTCGGCGTAGGCCCACCAGAATTGCGGGTCGAGCGCGATCGCCTCCTTCTGCATCTGCAGACGCTCGCGCTCCCAGGCCTCGAAGTCGGTACTGCCCGGTAGGCAGGTGGCCCAGTCCGTGAGCATCGAGGCACGACTTTGGTCGTCGGCCGTGTCGTACAGGGGCTCGATAACGGAGACCGCCTCTGGACACCGACCGGTGTCCACGAGGTAGTGAACCCACAGCGCCGGCTGGAACTGCGAGTACACGTATTGAGCGGCGCCCACCACGAGGCTGTCCAGATCCCCGGCACCGCCGGACAAGGTCTTCGGTGCCAGGTTGTCGCCGCTCACGGTGAGCGCGAGCCCGCCCGATGCGCTCTCCAGGAGGCTGCCTCCAATGTGCACGTCGTGGCCGAACCGGGCCCGGAGCAGTCGCGAGATCTCCCCGAGTGAGACTCCCGTCTCCGGCACGTCTACCCTTACTTCGTTCGACCAACCATTTGAGAGGCTGCGCTTTTGCTGGGCGAGGTCACTGCTGCGGGTGGTCTGTTGCAGCCGGGTGAGCTCGTTCAACACCTCGCTCGCGACCACGGTGCCAGTCACCCCACGCGATGCCAGCGCTGGGGGAGCATTGAACGAGTCGATCACGACGCTGTGCGAGCTGAAGGCATCGTGCAGCATCACGGCGATGCCGATTCCAATGACGATCACCACCAGGGCGATCACGACCTGAAAAGAGAGGCGGATCGCCTGGCCGAGGCGCTGGCCGATCAGCAAATGGGACTGATGCGCGAGGTGGGCGAGGCGCAGGGCGTGCTCATCCTCGAGGTGCTGCGCTTGAATGTGGAGCAGGCGCGCCTGTTGCTTCAGGAATGTGACGGTTTCGCGCGCCACCTGCGGATCGTTCGAGGACAGCTGGGCGGCGACAGCCGCCGCAAAGGCCTCGGCGCCGGCCAGTGCCTGCGGCGCTTCGATCTCGGGTTTTTCGTCCTCGCCGCCGAGGACTCCGCCCAGCAAATCGTCCGCCATGAGCCCACTATCCCCCGGCGGGCATGACCGATGGACAACTACCATACCCGGGCGCGGGACTCCACACAACGAGGCCCCGTCGTAAACCGCCTATCGTTCGGCGACATCCAAATGCCATAGCCGCGCGTGTCGCACTGCAGGCTGGCATGTTGACGCGCGGTGGACGTCGCGTGGCCTGAGGATCGCCACGAATCAGGAGACGGAGCGCTTTGTTGAACCGGAACGGACATATGGCGGGGATCGGATCGGCGACCTATGGGGCAGCGTTGATCGTCGCCGGATTCCTACGATGCGCCCCGACGGCCGCGCAGCCGTCCGCGCCCCCGGTCGCCCACCCGGACGTGGGCCACATCAGTGCTCCCGACGAGCTTCTAGATGGCGTGGAGCCTCATTGGGCTATAACTGGAATTCCGAGCGGCAAGGTCGTTGAGATACATGTCCTCACGCGCAGGAGACGTTGGAGCCCGGATGCGTCGGGCCGCTTGCAACCTAACCCAGTTATCCGCTGCGAATGTACGAACAGGACGCAGAAAATGGCAGCAGGCTCAGCACAGAAGCCGAAGGCGAAGCGGCGGTTGATGCCTGGCAGCGGATGGTCGCCTTCCTGAAAAGTCATCTTGCTGCACGACACGTCATTCGCTCGCCGGTGGCCTCTTCCAGAAGCGAATGATGACGACCGAGGTAGAGAGATAGCCGGGCACGTGCGCCGTCGCCGGCGCGTCCTTGCCCAGGTGAGTCGCCAGTGTGCTCGAAACGGCGAAGCCTCCTGCATAGGACTGCGGGAGGCCGCTCAGCCTCAGCTGGCAGCTGAAGGCGACCACGGTGCGGGCCGGTGGCTGGGCATCGGCAACTCGACACTCTCCGAGCCCAGTCCAGGGAATGCGCCCCACGGTGCCACTCGCATACATCTGCAGGGGATGGCCCGGAACGAGTGGCGTGAAACAGGCGTTGAAATCCCCAACCGCCCGTTCGTGCGTTTGCACCACTCGGCTGTCGCCTGCGCGAAGTCCGATGGACCAGAGGTCGTAGTGGTCACTGTTCGCAACCCGGAACGGAGCCGATGCGCACACCGGAGAGGGGCCCCCATGGTGAGCAGTTCGTGCGGTTCGGAATACAAAGATCTCCTCGAGCCCGCCTCGCACCTCATTCTCGAACGCCAGCCGCGGAGAGTCGGCTCGGGTCGTCAGGGTACCCAGGAC
>JASHUC010000416.1 GCA_030040235.1 Gammaproteobacteria bacterium
CGCAAGATATACGTTGCGCTTCATGACGCAAAGGCCGAGCGCCTCGGTCAACTACGCATCGTGGATGAATCAGGCGACGACTACCTGTACGCGATGGAGCGGTTTGTCGTTGCCGACCTTCCGCTTGCTACTCGTCGGGCGGTGCTGCAAGCAGCCTAACGGTCGTTAGATGTCGCCGTACCGCTGCGTCGCAGCCCGCATGATTTGACGTATGCAGCTTCGTTTCTACATCGATCCCGAGAGTGGGGTCCCGCATATCTACAGACACGACGTGTCCGAATCGGACGTGGAGGAGGTTCTTGCGAATGCCCGCGAGGACCGCCCCGGTCGTGACGGTGCGAGGGTCACGATCGGCCGAACTTTATCCGGACGGGTCTTGAGAGTAATTTACGTTCCTGACCCGCAGCCCGATAGCTATTTCGTGATTACGGCCTATGAATTGCGGGGTAAGGCTGCAGTGGCATATCGGCGCCGAAGGCGCAGGAAACGGCGATGAAACAGTCGAAATTTCCCCCCGGCTGGGATGAGCAGCGGGTACGTCGGGTTCTCGAACATTACGAGTCGCAGTCGGATGAAGAGGCAGTGGCCGAGGACGAAGCCGGGATGGCCGCCTCGACCGTTATGGATGTGCCCACGGAGCTCGTGCCAAAAGTTCGCGAACTGATTGCCAAGCACAAGAAGAGCGCGTAGGGCGATATCTAACTTTCGTTGGAGCGGGACCGTGAACGTCGGTAAGTTGCGGCGCGAGTGCGGGAGGCATTGTGCACTCGCACCGCTCGACTGGGCGCGCACACGAAGAGCGACCTGAAGGTACATCTCGTGTGGATACCGAAGTACCGAAGGCGGTGCTGCGGGCTGATGTCGCTCTTCGAGTGCGCGACCTGGTGAGGCAGATTGCCATGGAACACGAGCTGGAGATTTATCTCTGGCAAGGTCGCACGCGACCACGTTCACGTGTTCCTGAGCTACCGACCGACACAGAAGGTGAGCCAGATCATGCAGTGGCTCAAGGGGACGAGTTGGCGGATGTTGCTGCAGGAGTACAAGCATCTGAGGCGGCAGTTCTGGGGCCGTCACCTGTGGGCGCGTGGCTACTTGGCAGTGAGCTCGGGGACGATCACGGACGAGATGATCAAGCAGTACATCGACGATCAGGAAGGCGAACAGATAGCCGACGACAGTCGATTTCCAATCGACGAGGGTTAACCCGCCGCCTTATAGGCGGGGGTTGTTTAGTTCGCGCCAAATATCGAGTCTTCGCTTGACGGCGGTGTACAGATGTACATACGATTGGTCCCATGGACGGGTACGAATGGGACCCCGCCAAGGCGGCAGCGAACCTCAAGAGGCATAAGGTGCGCTTTGCCGACGCAGCGCTCTCACTCGAGGACCCGCGTGCGCTCGTCGTGACCGATCCCGACGCGAGTGGCGAGGAGCGCTTCATTTGCCTCGGCGCTGACCCCGAGGGACGAGTGCTGGTGACGGTATTTGCCCATCGCGGTAAGAACGTACGCAGCATTTCGTCCAGACGAGCCAGCTCCGCGGAACGTCGGAGCTATCTCCAACCCTAATGCGAAAACAGTACGATTTATCGAAAGCAAAGCGGGGCGCTGCGGTGCGCGTGCCGAAGGGCAAAACGCGAATCACGATTCGTCTCGACGGTGATGTGCTCGAGTGGTTCAAGCGCCAAGTGGACAAGGCTGGTGGCGGGAACTACCAGTCATTGATTAACACGGCACTTCGTGAGCACATACAGCGTAGCTCGGAGCCTCTTGAGGCGACGTTGCGTCGTGTGCTACGTGAGGAACTGCGAAGCGCGAACTAACTCTCGTTGGAGCGGAACCGTGAACGGCCGTGCCGGGGCGCCGCGAGCGCGGGGTAGAGTATGCGCTCGCGGTGCCGGCTGTACGTGATCGTGCGGCCCCTCAACTTGGTCGTTAGAGGATAGTAGGCATGAGACGTCGCATAGCATTGACCTGTGCGCTGCTCGCGCTCACCTATCTCTATCTGCTTGGGATCACATACGGATTCGGCTTTGCTGCGGCCCTACGAACACCGCAGTGGTGGATAGCGCCGTTCCACTCGTTGCGAGCTGCGGGGATTAGTTGGCTCCTGATCTCCCACGCTGTCACGCTGATCCTCATATCTATCCCTTTTGCCGCCTTAGTCGCTTGGCTCTATGGACGATTGAGCATTCGCGTGGCTCTTGTCGTAGCCGTCGTGACTTGGGCGATACTTGCCGCTCCCCTGCTCAGTGAGTCCCGGGGGAGTTCCTGGGTCGGCATGTGGTTAGTGGAGACGCTTGAGCTCGTGATCGCTTTGCCGACGTGTGTGTGGCTCTTGCGACTGCTGCCCTCTAACTTTCGTTGGAGCGGACCGTGATACGTGAAATGAATGGCGCCGTAGTCGCAGTAGGAGAGTGTGCGACTGCGGCGCCGTGTATGGCGTGTTGGGCAGCCGCTCAACTTTGTCGTTAGAGGTCCCCAAGAGCTGCGTTCTTGCACGCCTCGTCGGCGGCTGGTAGCGTGACGTACATGGCGAGCCCTCTCGAGAAAATACAGCAAGAAATTCGAGCACTTAGCACCTCCGAGAAGGAAGAGCTTCTGCGCGCGCTTATCCTTGCGCTGGATACCGGGTCTGACCCAGAAGTCGATGCTGCGTGGCTTGAGGAAGCGCGACGTCGCGGTAAGGAGATCGATGACGGCACGGTGCAGTGTGTGCCGGCGTCCGAGGTGTTCGAAAGGCTCAGGTCTTCGCATAAGAAGAAATGACCCCGGAGATTCACCCGGCGGCGGAGGTTGAACTCGCCGCTGCGGCTGACGCTGGCGAACAGATCGCCACGGGACTAGGCGATGAGCTCCTCGCAGAGACACGGCGCGTACTGAGCATCCTCTGCGATTTTCCAAGCCTCGGAACGCAACTCGACGAGCACTACCGTCGCTTCCCGCTGTCGAGATTCCCATATGCGATAGTGTTCCGCGTAAGTGGCGAGAGACTGCAGGTTGTCGCATTTGCTCATCGAAGAATGCGGCCGACCTACTGGCGGGCGAATCTGGTGACCTCTAACTTTCGTTGGAGCGGACGGTGATCGTCGGTAGGCTGCGTCGCGAGCGCGAAGAGCATTGTGCGCTCGCTCCGCCGACTGGGCCGCGTTGGGCGGCCGCTCAACTTGGTCGTTAGAAGGCAGATTTCCCTTCGGTCGGCGAAGGAGTAGGCTTTGGGAATGGCAGCTTCGAGAGACGACATACTTCGTCAGGCATTGGCCTTGCCTGAGCGCTAGCGCGCAGATCTTATCGGTGCGCTGATCGACAGTCTCGATACCGACGTCGATGCGGACGTCGAGGAAGCATGGCGCAGAGAGATCGAGCGCCGCGCGGGCGAACTCGACTCAGGCGCGGTAGAAAGCATTCCCTGGGAAGTGGTGAAGGCTCGCCT
>JASHUC010000417.1 GCA_030040235.1 Gammaproteobacteria bacterium
GCTCCCCGTCGCGGCGAATTCCTCGCAGACCTTCTTCAGGCCCTGCTCGAATTCCGGCGTGAGGGTGGGGTTGGCGTTGATCGCCTTGAGCAGCTCCGCGTGCGCGGTCTTGGCGAAATCCTGCAGCGCCGCCTCGAAGGCGAGAATCTTGGTGCGCTCGACCTTGTCCATGTACCCGTTGTTCACGGCATAGAGCGACACGGCCATTTCGGCGACCGACATCGGCGCGTACTGCTTCTGCTTCATCACCTCGCGCACGCGCTGGCCGCGCTCGAGCTGGCGCCGGGTCGCCTCATCGAGGTCCGAGGCGAACTGCGAGAAGGCCTCGAGCTCGCGAAACTGCGCGAGCGCCAGGCGAATGCCGCCGCCGAGCTTGCGGATGATGCAGGTCTGCGCCGCGCCGCCCACGCGCGAGACCGAAATGCCGGCGTTCATCGCCGGCCGGATACCGGCGTTGAACAGATCGCTCTCGAGGAAGATCTGCCCGTCGGTGATCGAGATGACGTTCGTCGGCACGAAGGCGGTCACATCGCCCGCCTGCGTCTCGATGATGGGAAGCCCGGTGAGGGAGCCCGTCCTGCCCTTCACGCGCCCGTTGGTCGCCTTCTCGACGTAGTGCTCGTTGACGCGCGCGGAGCGCTCGAGCAGGCGTGAGTGCAGGTAGAAGACATCGCCCGGATAGGCCTCGCGTCCCGGCGGGCGTCGCAGCAGCAGCGAGATCTGGCGGTACGCCCAGGCCTGCTTGGTGAGATCGTCGTAGATGATGAGCGCGTCCTCGCCCAGATCCATGAAGTACTCGCCCATGGTGCAGCCGCTGTAGGGAGCGATGTACTGCATGGAGGCCGGGGTGGAGGCCGAGGCAGCGACGACGATCGTGTGCTTCATTGCGTCGTGCTCCTCGAGCTTGCGCACGACGCTCGCGATCGAGGACTGCTTCTGTCCGATCGCGACATAGATGCATTTGATGCCGCTCGTCTTCTGATTGATGATCGTGTCCACGGCGAGCGCGGTCTTGCCGGTCTGGCGATCCCCGATGATGAGCTCGCGCTGGCCGCGGCCGATCGGTACCATGGCGTCGATCGCCTTGTAGCCGGTCTGCACCGGCTGACTCACGGACTTGCGGTACACCACTCCCGGGGCCACGCGCTCGATCGGATCCTCGCGCTCGGCCTCGATCGGGCCCTTGCCGTCGATGGGGCGGCCGAGGGAGTCGACCACGCGACCGAGCAATGCACGGCCCACCGGCACCTGAAGGATGCGGCCCGTCGTCTTGACCGTATCGCCCTCGGAGAGGTGCTCGTAGTCCCCGAGCACCACGGCGCCGACCGCGTCCTGCTCGAGGTTCAGGGCGAGCCCGAAGGTGTTCCCCGGAAACTCGAGCATCTCGCCGTAGCGCGCGTCGGCCAGGCCGTAGATGCGGCAGATGCCGTCGGTGATCGAGACGATGGTCCCGACGTTGCGCGCCTCGGTGACCGACTTGAAGTTCTCGATGCGCTGCTTGATGAGATCGGAGATCTCGGTTGCCTTGATCGCCATGGTTTCTCGTCCTTCAGGCCGTCAGTTCGTTCGCCATCCGCTCGAGCTTGCCCTTGAGCGAGCCGTCGATGACCAGATCACCCGCGCGCAGCACCGCCCCGCCGATCAGACCCGGATCCGTCGCGCAGTGCAGGCGCACCTGGCGCTTCAGGCGCCTCGCGAGCGCCTCGGCGAGGCGCCGCTGCTGCGCCTCCGCGAGCGGCGCCGCGGAGGTGATGGTCACGTCCGCGACCCCTTCCGCCTCGTCCTTGAGCGCATCGAAGAGCGCTGCGACCTCCGGCAAGTAGCCGAGCCGGTGGTTCTCGGCAAGCATGCGCATGAAGTTCTGCCCGATGTCGCCGAACTGCGGCCCCGTCACCTCGGTCACCAATCGGGCAAGCTCCTCCGGGGTCACATTCGGATTCTCGATGAGGTCCGCGACGCGCGGATCGGCGACGACCTGCGCCGCGAAGGCGAGCGCGCGCGACCACTCCGCAAGGCCGTGGTGGGCTTGCGCCTCCTCGAAGGCCGCCCGCGCGTAGGGTCGTGCAATCGTCGTCTTGTCTGCCATGTCGGATCCGCGCCTCAGATCTGCGCCGCGAGCTTCTCGATGAGCTCGGCGTGCGCCCGCGCGTCGATCTCACGCTCGAGGAGCTTCGAGGCCGTCTCGACGGCAAGCTGCGCCACATCGCGTCGCAGGGTTTCGCGCACCCGCCTGGACTCCAGCTCGATCTGCTGCTGCGCCGTGGCCAGCACGCGTTGCCCTTCGGACGAGGCTGCGGTTCGCGCCTGCTCGATCATGTCGTTCGCGCGCCGCTGCGCCTGCTCCATGATCTGGTGCGCCCGCTCGCGCGCTTCGCGCAGCACGGACTCGGCTTTCTGCTCCGCCTGGGCAAGCTCCTCGCGGCCCTTCTCGCCGGCGGCGATTCCGAGGGCTATCGTGCGCTGGCGCTCCTCGAGAGTATCGAGAATGCCCGGCCAGACGAACTTCATGATGCCCCCGATGAGCAGCACGAAGACAATCGCCTGGATGATGAGCGTCAGATTGATGTTCACGCCCGACTCCTCTCGGTCACGGCACGGCTCTCTACGTCCCCGGCCTCTTCAGTGCGCGAGCTGCTGGTAGGCCGTCACGAAGGGATTCGCGAACATGAAGAACAGCGCGAACGCGATGCCGATGAAGGCGACGGCATCGAGGAGCGCCGCGACGATGAACATCCGGACGAGCAATGCGGGCCCGAGCTCGGGCTGGCGCGCCATGCCCTCGAGGAAGCGGCCGCCCAGAATGCCGAAGCCGATCGCGGTGCCGAAGGCGCCCATGCCGAAGATGAGCCCGCACGCGAGCGCGGTCATGGCCTGGATATTTGCGATGTTATTCACTCAACTCTCCTCTCCTAACAGGAAACGCGGATGCGCGGCGTCTGGCGATCCTCAGGCGTGCTGGGAAGCCTGTGAAAGGTAGACGATCGTCAGCATCATGAAAATGAACGCTTGCAGCAGCGCGATGAACAGGTCGAAGCCGGACCAGATCACCCCCAGCGCGATCTGAATGAGCGTCCAGCCCCAGCCCCCCGGTGTCGCAAGAGCCGGGAGACCCTTCGAGAGCGTGAGCAGGGCGATGAGCGCGAAGACCATCTCGCCCGCGTACATGTTGCCGTAGAGTCGCAACGCGAGCGACACGGGACGGGCGAGGAAGCTCGGCACCTCCATCATGAGATTGACGAACACGAGCGGGGTCTGCAAAAAAACGTTGTCGCTATGGAAGGGATGCAGGGCGAACTCCCCCGCAAAGCCGCCGAGACCCTTGATCTTCACGCTGTAGTAAAGGATGAGCACGAACACCGTCAGCGACAGCGCGAAGACGACGTTCAGGTCGGTGCTCGGGACGATCTTCAGGTGTCCGAGTCCCACGCCCGCAGCGGCCGAGGGCAGGAGGTCGATTGGAACGACATCCATGACGTTGAAGAGGAGCACCCAGCAGAAGATGGTCAGAGCAAGCGGGGCGATGAGCCGGCTCTTGCCGTGGAAGGCTTCCTTCACCGTCGAATCGACCCACACGACGACCCACTCGATGAAGTTCTGGAAGCCGCCGGGAACGCCGGGGGTGGGCTTGCGCGCCGCGGCGTAGAACAGACCGAAGAAAATCATGGCCAGGAGCACCGAGAAGAACACACTGTCGAGATTGACGACCGAGAAGTCGACAATGCCGTGCGGCGCCTTGTTCGTGAGAAAGGTGATGTGGTGCGCGATGTACTCGGAGGGGTTTTCCGCGCCGGAAGTCGCACGTAGCACGAACATGATCAGCGTGTCTCTTGCACCCGCGGGCCGCGGGGGACGGACAGCACGGCCGCGAATGCGATCCAGT
>JASHUC010000418.1 GCA_030040235.1 Gammaproteobacteria bacterium
AGGCGCACCTCATGCTCGAGTCTAGCCACTCGGCTCGCGAGCGTCTCGCTCGCCAGCGTCTCCATCTCGACCGTCTGACCCGAATCGTCCGCCGCATCCGCTCGAAGGGTCTCCGGCGGAGGCTCGCCGGCGAACAGGTGCATGTAGCGTGACTCACGCCGTCCTGGCTCGCGCGGCAGTCGCGCCACGAGGGGACCGGCTTCACGCTCGAGCAGATTCTGCAGTACCGCCTCCACCTCCGAAACGTCGGTGAACGGGGCCATGCGGCTTGCGCGCGACCGCAGCTCCCCCGGAGTCTGAGGGCCGCGCAGCAGCAGCTCGCAGACGATCGCGAGCTCCTGGGGCGAGAACTTGAGGCTGCCGTACTCGGTGTTGCAGAACAGGTGCTGGTACTTGGGCACGCGGCTGCCGAAGCCTGAACGCTCGAGAATCAGATGCCTGCGCGACAGGGCGTCGATCGTGCGCTGGACGGTCGGCTCATCGACGCTCATGACGGGATCCCGGTTGCTCTTCTGATTGCAGGCGTTCACCAGAGCATTGAGCGAGAGCGGATACTGATCGGGTGTCGTGATCTGCTTCTCGATCAGACAACCGATCACGCGTGCCTCGAGAGGCTCGAGCTCGATACGCATCTTGACCTCGGATCAGCGACTGAACACGGCGTACGAGTGCGGCGGCAAGATGAAGCGGAACGCCGTGCGCGGTCCTTCGATATCCGCTATGCGCCCACCCCGCGCGGCCGCAGGGTCCTCGGCGAGCGGCGCACCCGTCAGCAGGTTGTGCAATTGCACGCCCTCACCACTCACCGAGACGCCGATCGAGGCCGGCTCGGCGCGGAACGATTCGACGATGAAGGTGCCGTTGCCGTAGACGAAGAGGCTCACCTGCGAGGGGGCATCCAGCCGCACGGGGAATCCGGCCTGAAGATAACCGCGGATGGCCCGGGTGACCGGCTGCGGCAACTCATAGAGATCGCCCAGGTTGTCGGGGATATTCAGGACGTAGAGCGTGCCGCGGGAGTAGTGGTCCATGAGGAGGATCGGTACACCATGCTCCGCGGCGACGCCGCGCACGAGCGGCCACGCATCGTTCGTGTAGAAACGAATCTCGGGAAAAACCACCTCCTGCGCCCTCTTCCCGGGCTCATCGAGGTTGGCGCCACGTCCGGCGCCGAAGGCACCGAAATAGTCGCGGACGGCGATCTTGCGTCCGGTGTACTCGAGCTCGACGATGTCCTCGAGGCCGCGTCCCTCGAGTGCGCGGAGCAGGCCGGAGGTGATGACCACCCGCTTGCCTGCGACGAGCTGACCTTTGATCTTGGTCACGATATCCGGGTCGTGGGCGGCGGACTCGGTGAGCAGGATGATCGGCGCATCGGCCGGAAACCGCGGGGTGAGCTCGATCGGAAGACCGATGTTGCCGAGGTAATCCTGCAGGAAGTCCTCCCCGCTCGACTGATAGGGCTTGTAGCTCGCGATGCCGAGCGGGCGGCCTAGCTTGCCGAGGAACCGATCGACCTGCTCGAGCGAATAGCCGGCGGCGCGAGCCCAACCCGGAGCGCCCTCGCCCTTGAAGGAGCGCACCATCGCGTCCCAGTCGAAGCTCGTGCGCTCGGCGCTCCAGGCCTGCCGCGCTCCGGGCGCTAGCGCAGCGCGGGAGGCGAGATCGCTCCAGTTGAAGAGCGTGATCTCCGGCGCCTTCGCGAACAACGTGTCCCACAGCTGCTCCGCGTACCGGTCGACGTAGCGGGCGGCGTAAGTATCGACCCACCCGCCGTGATTGCCTCCATCGGGACGGACATTGTCGAGGTAACGGAAGATCAGATAGCTCTCGTATTGCTGCAGGAGCTGGTCTGTCACTTCCGGATCGCGGGTCTCGGTTCCGGTGTAGATGGCGTCGAACTTCTTCGCCTCGACGTCGAGGTCATAACCGAGGCCCTGGAAATGCTCGTACCAGTTCGGGTATTTGATCGTGATTCTCACGCGGGGATTCACGGCGCGGGCGGGCTCGAGCACGAGATCGTCCGCGACCTCGCGCATGCGCTCGAGCCGGTACTGTGTCCAGCTGCGCCCCGCCTTTGCGGCAATGTCCGCGTCGCTCTTGGTCGAGTAGAAAAAAAAGTCATCGAGGATCACTTCATCGAAGTGCCGCGCGGCCATCTCGGCCGCCCGGCGGCAGATCTGCCGATCAGCCGCATGCTCGTAGTCGAGCGTGACGAACTGCCCGCCCCGCTCGGGCGCGGAGTAGGCGATGCCGCCGGCGACCGCCACGCCCCGGTCGATGAAGAACTTCTTCAGACGCTCGAGCGCGGCTTCATCCGCGAAGCGGCCGCTGCGATAGACCTCGAGGTACACCTTGTCGAAGCGCAGCTGTCCGGCGAGCCGCCGATACTGCTGCGCGCGGACCTGCGGATCCGCAAGCGCCGCCACCGCATCGACCGGAACGTAGATCGCCACCTTGAAATTGCGGTAGGCCCCTGTGGCGCCCGCCCAGCCGCTCGCGGCCGCAAGCGACAGCCCGGCTGCCGCCACGCATATCGCCCGGATCACGCGCGGCTCCCGGTGGCGAAATCGATCTGCGGGCCGGCCGGCACGACACCGCTCGGATTGACGGCGCGAATGGAGTAGTAGTTTTCCTTGTAGATTCGAACGTCGACCGTCGATGCGATGCCCGGCACGGCATGGAGCATCTTCGTGTAATGCCAGATCGAGGGGTATTCGTAGATGTGGCGGAGATTGCATTTGAAGAGCGGGTAGTAGGCGCAATCGAATCGCACGAGCGTCGGGAAGAGCCGCCAGTCGGCCTCGGTCTGACGGTCCCCGAGCAGATAGGGCTGCCGTGACAGCGTCGAATCGACCCAGTCGAGCGTCGCGAACATCCCGCGGACCGCCTCCTCGTAGGGCTGCTGGCCAAGCGCGAAGCCGCAGCGATACGCCCCGTTGTTCACATGGTGGTAGATGCGCTCATTGACGGCGTCGATGCCCGCGGCGAGCTCGCGCGGATAGTAATCGGCATGATCCGTGGTGAAGGCGGCGAACTCCCGATTGAGCATCCGGATGATGTCCGAGGACTCGTTGTT
>JASHUC010000419.1 GCA_030040235.1 Gammaproteobacteria bacterium
CGACCGTTCGCCCGGCCTCGACCTCCCGCAGGACCGCGGCCGATTGGTTGCGAAGCTCTCGCTGGGTGATCACGCGGCTCTTCATGCGATTATTGTAGCAACCGTAGCACTTCGTAGCAATGGGCCTGGAGGATATCGCGCCTGGAGGAAATCGCCGGATCGCGCGACTTCGCGTGCCTACCGCTGATTGACCAGAACTCGCGGGTCGAATACACTTCTGCCACATGGGTCATACAATTACGGTGCGTGTCGACAAGGCACTCGCTCAGTGGCTCGAGGAAACGGCGCGCCGCACGGGTCGCTCGCAAGGCGAGATCGTGCGCGAGCAGCTCCATCGTGCCCGGGCACAGAAAGGCGAGCGCCGATTCCTGCGTCTGGCCGGCTGTGTGGACGGTCCCCCGGACCTTTCCGCGCGAAAAGGCTTCTGGCGGGGATGAGGGGAATTGCCGATACCGGCTTGCTGGTCGGCTTCGCGAACCGCCGGGACCGGTATCACCGCTGGGCGGTATCGATTGCCGAGCAGGTGGATGAGCCCCTGTTGACGTGCGAGGCCGTTCTTGCCGAGACGGTGTTTCACCTTGGAAGCGCATCGGTCGTGTTCGAGATGCTTTCCGAGGGTTTGGTGACGGTCGCCTTCAACTGCGCCGAGCACCTGCCGCAGCTCCAGGCTTTGGCGAAGCGCTATGTGGATCGGCGCCCGGACTTGGCTGATCTGTGCCTGATCCGCATGAGCGAGATGTACCCCAAGCTGCCGGTCATCACCGTCGACCGGGAAGATTTCCGCCTCTATCGGCGCAACAAGCGCGAAGTGATTCCGCTGATTTGTCCGACCCACGATTGAACTTCGGTCCACTGCGCCCGAGCCCGAGCTCGGATCCGTGAGCTCGGTCGGTCGAAGCAGCACAGATAGAATTATTTTATAAATGTTTCTTAAGTTATTGGAAATAATGCCCAGGAGAGGACTCGAACCTCCACGGTGTTACCCGCTAGTACCTGAAACTAGTGCGTCTACCAATTCCGCCACCTGGGCACGAGGTTGCCCTCGGGCGCGATCCGCCCAGGGCGCGGCGAATGTACGCACGGGGTCGGAGGCTGTCAATTGAAGGCAACAACCACTTGAAAGCAAGAAGAAATCGATTTGGGCGCCGTAACCGGCGCGATGCTTCCGGCAACCGCCGCGCCGCACCGCAGGCTGCGAAATCTTCGCACCGTGCGGCGCATGCCGGTCGTGCTGCGGCGCCCGTGCGCGGTGCGCCCTCGCGGCTGCACGCCGGGAGCACCGCTGAAGGCGTCGTGAGCGCGCATCGCGCGGGCTATGGCTTCGTGCGGGTCGAAGGCCTCAAGGAGAGCGTTTTTCTACCCCCGCATCAGATGCGCGGCATCATGCACGGCGATCGCGTGCGCGTGAGTCTCGCGCGCGATGCGAGCGAGCGGTGGCTCGGTGAGGTCGAGGAGGTGCTCGGTCATGGCGTGAGCGCGTTTCTCGGCACGCTCGAGCTTCAGGGCCGGCACGCCTGGGTGAGCGCCGCCGACCGCCGCCTGCAGCTGCGCTGCTCGGTTCCGCTTTCCGAGCTCGATGGGGCGCGAAGCGGCGACTGGGTCGTCGCCCGGATCACACGCCACGCGAGCTCGGCAGCTCCTGCCCAGGCCCGCATTCAGAAGCGCCTGGACCCGGACCGTCCGGTCGAGCTCTCCACGGAGTCGGCCATCGCCCGGTTCGATCTGCCGTACGAGTTTCCCGCGGCGGCGCTTCGCGAGGCGCAGAGCTTCGGGGATCGAGTCGATCCGGCCGAGGCGGCACGCCGGATCGATCTGCGCAATCTGCCCCTGGTCACAATCGACGGCGAGGATGCGCGGGACTTCGATGATGCGGTCTACGCCGAGCCGCAGGGCGAGGGGTTCCGCCTCATCGTCGCGATCGCCGATGTGAGCCATTACGTGCGTGCAGGCACCGCGCTCGATGCGGCGGCCGTCGAGCGTGGCACCTCGGTCTACTTTCCGACCCGTGTGCTGCCGATGCTGCCCACGGCACTCTCGGATCATCTGTGCTCGCTCGCTCCGAAAGTCGACCGGCTGTGCTTCGCCGCGGATATGACCGTGACGCGCCGCGGCACGCTCGGTTCGGCGCGGTTCTATCCGGCCGTGATGCGCTCGGCTGCACGGCTCACGTACACCCGCGCACAAGCCGCGCTCATCGAGGGCCGCCCGGAGGCCCGTGGCGAGCTCGGGAGCGAGCTCCTCGAGCGGCTGTTGCCGCTGGTGGAGCTCTACCGGGTGCTGCATCGGGCGCGAGTGCGCCGCGGCGCCCTCGATTTCGATGCGGCCGAAGCGGAGTTCGAGATCGATGCGGCCGAGCGCATCCACGCGATCGAGCTGCGCGCGCGCAACGACGCGCACCGCTTGATCGAGGAATGCATGATCCTCGCGAACATCGCAGTCGCCCGCGAGCTCGAGCGCACGCGCACGCCCACGCTGTATCGCATTCACGCACAGCCCGAGACGGAGAAGCTCGACCGGCTGGTCGCGACACTGCGTGCGCTCAAGATCGAGGCGCAGCTGCCCGAGAGCCCGGCACCGCGCGATTTCCAGGCTCTGGCGCGGCGCTTGGGCAACTCCTCCGACCGCCCCTTCGTCGAGTCGCTGATCGTGCGGGCCATGCCCCAGGCGCTCTATCAGCCGGCGAATATCGGACACTTCGGCCTCGCGCTGACTCAATATGCGCACTTCACCTCGCCCATTCGCCGCTACCCGGACCTCGTCGTGCATCGGACGTTGAAATCGCTCCTCGACCCGAGCGACAGCTCCGGCCGGCGCTATTCGACCGAGGAGCTCGCGAGCCAGGGCGAGAGCCTTTCCAGACTCGAGAAGCGCGCAGACGAGGCGGATCGATACGTCTCGACATTCCTCAAGTGCACGTATCTGCGTGAGCGCATCGGCCAGTCCTTCCGGGGGCTCATCACGACGGTGGTCGAGTTCGGCTGCTTCGTCCAGATTCTCGAGGTGACGGTGGACGGTCTGCTGCATGTCGATAGCCTGCGCGACGACGAATACGTGATGGATGATGGCGGCCACACCTGGGTCGGGCGCCGCCACGGACGGCGCTTGCGCACCGGCAGCCACGTGCGAGTAACCGTGACGGCGGTCAATCCGATCGAGGGGCTCATCGATCTCGATCTCGCGGAGGACGATGTGTGAGCGCGATGCAGCTCCTCTACGGGCTGCACACCGTGCGGGCGATCCTCTGCCGGCATCCCGAGCGCGTGCACCGCGTCCTCATCGCAGAGCGGCGGGATGACCCGCGTGCGCGGGAGATCGAGCAGCTCGCCCGAGCCCGGGGGCGGGCGGTGGAGCGCGCCACTGCCGAGGCCTTGCGCCGCCGCGTGGGCGAGGTCGCGCACCAGGGCGTCGTTGCCGAGGTCGCACCGCTTGCGCCCTGGTCCGAGGATGATTTACTGCACGGGCTTGCCACGGCGACCCATCCGCTGCTGCTCGCCCTCGATGGGGTGCAGGATCCGCACAATCTCGGCGCCTGCCTGCGAACGGCCGATGCGTGCGGGGCGCTCGCGGTCATCGCGCCACGGGATCGTGCGGCGCAGCTGACTGCCGCGGCGCGCAAGGTGGCCGCGGGCGCGGCCGAATCGACGCCGTTCGTGAGCTGCACGAACCTC
>JASHUC010000420.1 GCA_030040235.1 Gammaproteobacteria bacterium
CATTGCTGCGCCGCCTTTGCGTCCTGTCCCGCAGCGAGCGAAAACCACAGCACGATGAGGCTGAAGGCCGCAACGATCCACATGCCGTTGAAGAAGCCGATGGTCCCCGTGCCCCCCATCGCGCCGGCCGGTCCGAAATAGCTGACGGCCCACATGCCAGCGAGGTAAGGAATCACCCACCAGGCTTGCCGCCATCCGAGCCCGCGCGGCGATCGGCGACGCACCAGGAAATGCCAGGCGTGATACACGATGATGTAGGCGAACACCGCGCTGAACATCCATTTGGCGACGTCATAACCGGTCCAATAGATGATCCAGTTCGAGGCGATGAATGCAATCGGCGCGACGATCCCGGCCGCGCGCAGGCGGAACGGTCGTGGCGCATTCGGCATGGCTTTGCGCAGGTGCAGCAGAATCACCGGTCCGATGCTGTAAGAGAGTACGGTGATGAGGGACACGGCAGAGACCAGCTTCTGCCAGGAGGGGAAGGGGAAGAAGAACACCACCCCGACGATGTAGGTGACGACGAGCCCTACCCAGGGGACACCGTGGCGGTTGAGTCGGACCACGTGCGTGGGCGCATTGCCCATCTCGCCGGCGGCCATGATGATGCGCGGGCTCGCAGTGACATAGATGAATGCGGTGCCGAGCGGCGAGACGATGGCATCGATGTAGAGCACGACCGCCCACCAAATGGCGCCCACCGCTACGGCGATGGCGGCGAGCGGACCGAACATCCCGGTGAAGCGCAGGTGCTCCCATCCGCCGCTGATGTCGCGGGGATTGAGTGCCGTGATGAATGAGATCTGCAGACCGACGTAGATCAGCATGCCGATCACCACGGAGCTGATCAGTGCGATCGGCACGTAGCGGTTCGGGTTGCGCGTCTCCCCCGCGAGGGCGATGGCCTGTTGAAAGCCTAGAAAGCTGAACACGATTCCGGCGGTGGCGACGGCGGTGAATATGCCACTCTTGGGCGTGCTCGCGGCATACGCCACCAAGTTGGACGGATGAAACGAGTACGCCATCAGAATGCCGATCGTGACGATAGGAATGACGAGCTTCCACCACGTGGCTGCGCTATTGATGGCCAGAACCCACCGCACCGCCAGAAAATTGAGAGCCACGACTGCAGCGAGCATCAGCGCCGCCCACCCCATGCCGGGTCCGGTCATCAGGCCGGTGTGCGGGTCGATCAGGCCGGGGATGTAACTGTTGGCGTAGGTGAGCACGGCGCTGACCTCCACCGGAGGGACGGAAACGAACGAGAGAAACAGGATCCAGCTCCATATCTTGCCAACCAGATCGCCGTGGCTCACGTGCGTCATGTGCACCATGGCGCCGGAGTTTGGAAACATGGTCGACAGCTCGGCAAAGACGAATGCCAGCAGGAGGATGGCAACCGCGCCGGTGATCCACGAGAGGATGCTCCACGGCCCGGCCTGCACGGCGGCATGCAGCGCACCGAACAGCCAGCCCGAGCCGATGATGCTGCCGAGACTCGCGTAGAGGAGCCCGATGACCCCCGCATCGCGCCTGAGTTTCGCCGGACCTGCCATTTATTTACCCCCCACGTGCCTGCGCCCTCGCGGGCTCATGGCTCACGCCCCCAAGGTGTTCGGATCTCGCCACGCGCGCTCGAACGGCAGCCGCCAGGCGTGCGGGGCAATCAGCTGGTGAATGGCGTTCGGGCCCCAGGAGCCGGGGGCGTACGGGCGAACGGGGGGAGGCGTTTCGAGCAACGGCGTCGAGACCTCCCACAGCCGCTCGATGCCCTCGGCGGTGGTGAAGAGCGTGTGATCGCCGCGCATGGCATCGAGGATCAACCGCTCGTAGGCTTCGAGCACGTCGCCCTCGAGTCCCGTATCGTGCATGGCGAACTGCAAGCTCAGCTTGTCGAGCCGCATCCCGGGGCCCGGGCGCTTGCCATAAAAGGAGAGTGACATCCGGGAGATATCCGCCAGGTCGAACGTCAGGTGATCGGGACCCTGGCCACTCACGCCCGAGCCCTCGGGGAACATGCTCTTCGGAGGCTCCCGAAAGGCGATCGAGATGATCCGCTCGCCTTCGGCGAGCTGCTTGCCCGTGCGCAGATAGAAGGGCACTCCGGCCCAGCGCCAGTTGTCGATAAAGCATCTGAGTGCGATGAAGGTTTCCGTGTCCGACTCGGGCTTCACGCCCGCCTCGGCGCGATAACCGTTGTACTGACCGCGCACCACATCGCTCGGCTTGAGCGGCACGAGGCTGCGGAAGACCTTGTTCTTCTCCTCGCTGATGGAGGCGGACTCCAGTGCGGTCGGCGGCTCCATCGCCATGAAGGCGAGAATCTGGAACAGATGGGTCACCACCATGTCGCGAAAGGCTCCGGTCGCCTCATAGAACGCGGAGCGCTTCTCCAATCCGATCTTCTCCGGAACGTCGATCTGCACGTGATCGATGAAGTTGCGGTTCCAGATCGGCTCGAACAGCCCATTGGCGAACCTGAAGGCGAGGATGTTGAGCACCGGCTCCTTGCCGAGGAAATGATCGATGCGGAAGATCCGCTCCTCGTCGAACACCTCGTGGAGCCTGCCGTTCAAGGTCACCGCGCTCTGCAGGTCGACCCCGAACGGTTTCTCCATGATGATGCGCGCACGCGCGACGAGATTCGCCTCACCCAGCATCTTGATCGCATCGAGCGCCGCATTCGGCGGCACGCACAGATGATACAGACGGCGCGTCTCGGGTCCGAGCTCCCGCTCGGCTTTCTCGACGGCCGACTTGAGGGCAGCCGGACCCGCGGACAAGGGAACGTAGTCGAGGCACGGGCTGAAGGCGCTCCAGGAGCTTTCCGACACCGGACGCGTGGAGAACTGGTGCAGTGCCTCGGCCGCGAGCTCGCGAAAGCGATCGGGGCTCAAGTCATCCAGCGAGACCCCGACGATGCGGCTCCCGGGAATGAATCCCGCCGTCGCCAGATGGAACAGTCCGGGCAAGAGCTTGCGGCGCGCGAGATCACCCGTCGCGCCCACGAGCACGACTACTTGCGGAAAGCGGGGACCGACCCCGGGAGGAATCTTTGCCACGGTGTCTACCTGCCTGCAGCGCTCACGCGAGCGCCTCGTGGAACAGCGCCAGCATCTTGCTCCAGGCGATCTCCGCCTGCTCGTGGTTGTAGACGCGCGAGTCGATGGCGCACCAGCCGTGCTGCGCGGGGTACACCGCGATATCGGCCTGCAGGTGGGCCTTGGCGAAGGCGGCGCGCAGTACGTTCTTGGCCTCGGGCTGACGCATGTCGTCGTTCTCGGCGATGCAGATCAGGTACCGCGCCTTCATCTTCGAAACGAGGAGGTGCGGACTGTCCGGCCCGTCGGTCACCAGATTGGCGCCGTGGAAGGAGGCGCCCGCTCCGATACGCTCGGGGAAGGTGGCTGCGGTGCGGAACGTGAAGGGGCCCCCCATGCAATAACCGGTGGTCGCCATCTTGCGTCTCTTGTGGACCGAGCGCTGATGGTCGAGCCACGGAATGTAAGCTTTCGCGTCGGTCACGACCCTCTGAGGTGTGAGCGAGTTCATGAGGTCGAAGAGCTTCTGGCGCGTAGCGGCGTCGAATTCGGTGCCGTGAGATGTCGGCGCCTTCTGGGTGCGATAGAAGGGATTGACGACCAGCACCGAATAGCCCGACTCCGCGAGTCTCTTGCCCATTTGCTTGAAGGCCGGACGCAGCCCGAAGATGTCCGGCCAGACCAGCACGCCCGGATGAGCGCCCATGGCGGGGTGCACGAAGTAGGCATCGGCGGTGCCGTCCGGGGTGTGAATCTCGACTTCGGCCTCCTCGACCTGCATCGCATTGGCGACCGGTGGCAAGAGCGACATCAACCCGGTGCCGACGGTCAACGCCCCGAACTGACGCCGCGACAGCGCCGCGGACTTCAGCTGGTACTTGATCGCATCATCCATCGAGTCGTTGTCGCACATCGCCGTGGTCTCCTAACGAACGACCGGTTCTACGTGCCGGCCATGTTGTCATGAATCCGGTCGGGGATGCCAACCCAGGGTGTGCCGCGTAAACTGCCCCACTCATGGACACGATCGCACCGGAGGCCCGAACGGCTACGCCCCCATCCCAGCGGCGCGCGTTCAGCACGATTTTCCTGATCGAGATGTGGGAGCGCTTCGGCTTCTACGGCATGCAGGTGCTGATGGTCACCTACATGATCAAGAAGCTGGGGTTCGAGGATACCCGGGCCAATCTCGTGTGGGGTGCGGCGGCCGCGCTCATCTACGCAACCCCGGCCGTCGGCGGGTGGATCGGCGACAAGCTCCTCGGCACGCGCCGCTCGCTTCTGACCGGGGCGGTGATGCTCGGCTGCGGATACGCGCTCCTTTGGATACCCTCCAACACGGCGTCGCTCCTGTACGTGGGGCTGGGCGTGATCATCGTCGGCAACGGGCTCTTCAAGCCCAACTCCGGCAACATGGTGCGCAAGATCTACGAGGGGGACGACACGCGCATCGACAGCGCCTTCACCATCTACTACATGGCCGTGAACATCGGCTCGATGGTCTCCATGACCCTTACGCCGTGGATCCGCGACTTCATCGGCGAGCGCTACGGCGCCACCGCCGGCTGGCACATGGCTTTCGGTGTCTGCTCGGTCGGTCTCCTGGTCGGGCTCACCAACTACGCTTTCATGAGCCGCGCGCTCGCTGGGATCGGCTCACCGGCGGACGCCCGGCGCGCGCAGCCCCGGCGCGTCCTCGCCGTCGCCGCGGGGAGCCTCGCTCTCATCGCGATCTCGGTGCTCATCCTGCAGAGCGAGACCGTGGCGCGCGTGTGCGTCTACGCGGCGGCCGTGGCGATCCTCGGCATCTTCCTCTACCTCATTCGCAGCAGCCGTCCCGACGAGCGGGCCGGCCTCGCCGCCGCCCTGGTGCTCGTGCTGCAGACGATCTTCTTCTTCGTCTTCTACGAGCAGATACCCACCTCGCTCAACCTGTTCGCGCAGCGCAACGTCGATCTCGATTTCAGCCTCTTCGGCTGGCACCTGTTCACCTGGATCCCCGAGCAATACCAGAACCTGAACTCCATCTGGATCGTCGTGCTGAGCCCGGTGCTCGT
>JASHUC010000421.1 GCA_030040235.1 Gammaproteobacteria bacterium
GGGCGGCGGCAGGCCGATTGCCGGGGGGCGGCGGCGCGGATCGCCTCGAACCCGGTGCGGTGACGGTACCGGACCGCGCCCGCACCGGCCAGACGCCGGGCGGTGTGCGAGGACGTCCCGACGGCAGCCAGGTCGTCGCGTGAGCGGCGGCTCTCGCACTGTCCGCGGCGCGCTCCGCCGGCATTGCGACTGCCGGACGTGGAAGCTCCTGCGTGAACTCCACCGCCGCGCTCTCGCGTGCCGGCCGGGGCGGCGCGCTTGCGCTTGCGCCGGCGCGCGCGCCAGTGCCGACACCGATGCTCGGACGGATGCGGGGCTTGAGCGCCGCAAGGCCTTCCTGCTCGAGGATCAGCGTATCGTTGAGGGTGGCATCGAGGGCATCGATCACCTCACCCATGGAGGTGGGCCGCTCGGATGCGGACCGCGCGAGCATCGAGGTCACGAGCGCGATCAACCGCTCGGGCGTCTGGTGCGCCGGCTTCAAGGGTGGAACCGGCTCCTCGAGCATGCGCTCGAGATCGAAGCGCGGGAAGTACGGCGGATGCCCGGACAGCAACTCGTAGGCGAGCGCCCCGAGGCCGTAGATGTCGTCCGATACCGCCGGAGGCTCTCCGCGCAGCTGCTCCGGGCTTGCGGTGAAGGGTGAGCCTGCCGCTCGGGCGGGCTCCCTCGAGTTGGAATCGGAGCCCGGAACCGGGCCAGCAATGCCGAAATCCGCGAGCCGCACATGGCCGCGCGCATCGAACAGCACATTCTCGGGCTTGAGGTCACGATGCACGATGCCCAGGGCGTGAGCGTGCGAAAGCGCTTCGGCGAGCTCGAGCAATATCGGGCCGATCTCGAGATAGCTCACACCGCGCAGCCGCTTGAGGTCGCCACCCGCGGCGAGCTCCATTGGCAGCACCAGGACCCGCTCCTCATCGTCGCGCCCCGGTGGGAACACCTTGAGGATGAGGGGATGGCTCAGCCGGCTCACGACCGCGTGCTCGCGCTCGAGCGCCTCCCATGCACCCGGACTGCGCGCCGCCTCGGCGTTGAGGATCTTGAGCGCAATTTCTTCACCGCGCTCGTGGTCTCGCGCGCGCCACACCTCGGACTGGCCGCCGGCACCGAGCTTGGCGAGCAGCGTATAGCGGCCCCGCAGACACGTCGTATTGGCGGCGAATGGCATCGGTCTAGAGCTCGCTCGTTCGATCACTGTCGCGGAGCGTTGCAAGAGACGTGCGCGCAGCTTGGCGAGGGCGCGAGCGTCGCAGTGAAAAGAGGCTCTTGCGCATGTGCAGATTACTTTGGGTCAGCGAGCCCCGGAGCGGATGGTGTTGATATGGCGCCCTGGAAACCCCGCCCCGTGCGCGAGGCTCACGAGGCCACCACAGTATGCCACCGTCCGACCCCGCTCGCGCGTGAGACCGCGAGCGGCTTGGCATTGTTCCGCAGCTGCTCCGCCGGGGCCTCGGCCCGCGGGAATTTGACGATTCGCCGCGCTACGGGTCGAGCTCGAGCTCACCCTGCGGCCCCGGCCGGCGGAACAGCGTCGTGACGAGCGGGAGCCTGCGTTTGCCCTCGATGCCGGCGCGCCGGCAGGCGAGCTGAAAACGCTTCGCGAGCAGCTCCGCAAAGGGGCCCTCGCCGCGCATCCGGTACCCGAAGCGCGGATCGTTGTCGGCCCCGCCGCGCAGCGCATGGATGAGGGACATAACGTGCTGCGCGCGCTTCGGGTAATGCTCCGCGAGCCACTCGCGAAACAAGCTCTTCACTTCGTGCGGCAGGCGTAACAGGACGTAGCCCGCGCTGATCGCGCCGGCGGCAGCCACCGCTTCGACGATGCGCTCGAGTTCGTGATCGGTGATGGCCGGAATGACGGGCGCCACGAGAACACCGACGGGAACGCGCGCGCTCGCGAGCGCGCGAATGGTCGCCAGGCGAGCCTGAGGCGCGGCCGCCTGCGGCTCGAGCTTGCGCTTGAGGTCGGCATCGAGCGTCGTGACGCTCACGGTCACGTGGACCAAGTGCCGCCCTGCCAGGTCCGTCAGGATGTCCAGATCTCTGAGGATCATGCTCGATTTCGTGATGATGGATACCGGATGGCGGCAACTTTGCAACACTTCCAGTATCGAGCGGGTGACCCGCAGGCGCTTCTCGACCGGCTGGTAAGGATCGGTGTTGGCCCCAAGCGCGATCGGCCGGCACACGTATGCGCGACGCCCAAGCTCCTCGGTGAGCACGCGAGCGGCGTCGGCCTTGTAGAAAAGACGTGTCTCGAAGTCGAGCCCGGGGGAGAGTCCCAGGTACGCGTGGCTCGGGCGAGCGTAGCAGTTGTGGCTGATCATGCCATTCGCGATGTAGTCCCCGGTTCCGGTGGTGATGTCGTACAGGCGCATCGCACCGGCAAGGCGCTCGATCCCGATCACCCTCGAGCCGGCGGTGCTCTTGACTGTCTGCCCGGAGATATCTCGCTTTCGCGAAATGGCGGGGTCGGCCGTGTGGAAGAAACGAAGGTGCTCGCCCAATCCGCCGCGGACCCCTATCACCGCGATCTGCTGGGTAGCCGTTTGAGGCACAGGCTCGATGACGAACTCGAAGCCGAATCTGCTCAGCGCTTCGCTGATCCGGCGCATGATCTGCGGGTCCGTGTTCGAGATTCTGAGAATGCCGCGGCTGTAGCTCCCCTCGGCATCGAAGATGCCGCCCAGGAATCCGCCACACCATTCTCGCGAGGGCTGTTGAGGCCACCGCATCAGCTCGCGGATCGACTCGATGTGACTGCGTGCGTGGGTGCGGATGGCCGTCATGGACCTGCGCGTCGCAGCAGCGACGATGCAGCGGCGCGTTCCGATACTGAGCTCTGTCAGCCAGAGCTGCGCGCGCCCGAGCGCTTCGTGATCACAAAGGGCGAGCCCGAAGTGGTGCGGGTTGCCGTGTTGCCGCCCGGTTCGGAAATAGGCGTACGGCGCAGGCGATCCGCCGCCGCGAATCAGGCCGCAAAGATAGCCCTGCCGGTAATCGGGCGTGTGCTGCGGCACGGGCGAGCAGGTCCCCGTTCCCATCAGCTTGGCGCTCTTCGTCAGGTACGGGCGCTGGAGCTCGCTCGTGCCCATCGTCCCCGTAACGAATCTCCAGCCTCGGTCGGTCAGGAAACGGTGATCGCCTCCGGCAACCAACCGGGTGCCGTCCTCGAGCGTGATTCGGTAGGCCGGTTTGATGACGCTCCAGTGAGCGAGAACTCGAGTTTTCAAATACCGGCGGCAAGATCCGCGCCGCACCGTGCCATAGATCTCATCGCCCACTTTCAGGTCCGAGATCGGTCGCGTTCGCCCATCCCCCGTCAAGATCGGGGTATCTCCCGAGACACAGTACACGCACGCATGAGCGCATCCCCGATACGGATTGATCGAGTACTCGAACCCCACGTCCGGTGAATCGTTCGTGCTGATGACCGAGCGGGCGTGATCGGGCTCGAGGCTCGCCGGAACCCTGCCCGGATCCTCCTCCTGCAGGTACCAGCCATCGTCCGCGGCCTCGACTTGCTCGCGGTTGAATCGGCCGGGCGGATTGGACAGGGCGCCATGCCCCTTGAGCGGTCGGCGCGGCGGTTGTTCGGGCATTGCGAAACTGTACGCCCGTACAGGTCACGCTGTAAAGCGCGCACCCTTCGGATGCGCAACCGCTCAGTGCGTTCCGGCGTCTCCCCGGCCCGCGGGGGGAACCGAGCCGATCAAGGTGTGCAGTATGTCGGGGTCGATCGGCTTCACGAGGTGCTGATCGAAACCGGCCTGACGCGTGCGGTCGCGGTCGGCGGGCTGCCCGTAGCCGGTCATCGCGATGATGCGCATGCTCTCCATCTGCTGCGAGCGCAGCCGGCGTGCCACCTCGTAGCCGTCCATGCCGGGCAGGCCGATATCGAGAAGCACCAGATGCGGACGGAAGGATTGCGCGGCCTGGAGCGCCTCGTGTGCGGCATGGACACTCAGCACCTCGTGCCCCTGGAGCGATAGCAGCATCGCAATGCTGTCGGCCGCATCCACGTTGTCGTCCACGACGAGAACGCGCACCCGCCTGCCGTCGTCGCCTTCCGCGGCGTGCGCGGGCGGCGGCTCGACGGCCGCAGGCGGGGCGCTGGGGAGCGGCAGTCGCACGATGAACTCGCTCCCCCGGTCGAGGCCGGCGCTGGTCGCCTCGACCGCACCGCCGTGCATCTCGATGATCCTTTTGACCAGCGTCAGCCCGATGCCCAGACCGCCTTGAGCACGATCGAGCGTGCGCGCTCCCTGAGTGAACAGGTCGAAGACCCGCGGCAGCAGGCTCGGTGCGATGCCGATGCCCGTGTCGCGCACACGCAGGATGAGCTCATTGCCTGCGCGTTCCGCCTCGAGCCAGATCTGGCCCCCCTCGGGAGTGTATTTCGCGGCGTTGATCAGCAGATTGGCCACGACCTGCGCAAGGCGCGTGAGGTCCGCCTCGAGCTGCACCGAATCCCTCGGCACGCTGACGGTGAGCTCTTGTTTGCGTTCGCGCAGCAGCGGCCGGGATATCTCCAGAGCGTGGCGGATGAGGTCGTTCAATTCGATCGTGGATTTCTCGAGCGCGATCTGGCCGCGCACGATGCGCGAGACATCGAGAAGATCATCGACGAGGCGTGTGAGGTGGCGTGACTGACGCTCGATGACGGAGCGCACCCATTCGAGCCTCGAGTTGCCCTTGGCGTAGAGCCGCATGATTTGTGCGGCGTTGCGGATCGGGGCGAGGGGATTGCGCAGCTCGTGCGCGAGCATCGCGAGGAACTCGTCCTTGCGCTGGTTGACCTCCTCCAGCGCCTCCTCGGCGCGCTTGCGCTCGGTGACATCGAGGTGGATGCCGAAGATCCGCTGCCGGTCGGCGTGCCAGACGGCGCCGGCCTTCGAGTGGACCCAACGCTGCCCCCGGGTCGGATGGCGATAGCGGTACTCGAACTCCCGCGGTCCGCAGGAACGGCAGCCCTCGAGCGCCTGCTTCACCGCCGTCAGATCCTGCGGCCCGATGCGCTCGAGCAACTCGCTCAGGCGGTGCGGACTCCCCGGGGCGAGCCCGAAGAGCTCCTGACATTCCGGCGAGAGGAAGCATTGATCGGTCTCGGGCTCCCACTCCCAGGCACCCACGCGGGCAACGCTCTGCGCGAGTCGCAGCCGCTCCTCACTCGCAGTGAGCGCCCGGTCCGCGCGCGCCTTCTCGAACGCCGGCCAGACGATATCGGCCACGCGCTCGGCGAGCTCCACCTCGGACTCCGTCCAGCGGCGCGGCTCGGCCGACACGACGAACAGCAGCGCGACCGGAAGCCCGCCGCGAAGCAAGGGAATGCAGATGAGCGCTCCGATCCCGAGCGGCGTGAACTCGCTCGCGCGCAGCTGCGCCGCGCGGCTGTCGTGCCGCGCATCGTGAACGATCGTGGTGCGCGCCAGGCGCGATTGCACGGCGAGCTGACCGAGCGCCTCGATCGGCAGAGCCGAGATCTCGATCCGCGGGCCGTCCTCTTCCACCTGGGTGAGCAGGATGGCCTCGCGCTCCTCGTGGTCGAGCTCGGCGAGGGTCGCCTGCGTCGCCCTCAAACGCTCGCGCAGCCGCCCCAGGGCCGTGCACAGCAGCTCGTGCGGATCGGCGATGCGGGCGAGCTCGGTGGAGAGCGCGAGCAGGAGTGCGCTTCGATCCTCGCTCTCCTTGGCCGCATGCACATCGGTCGCCGTCCCGAGCCATCGGGTGATCACCCCCTGTTCATCGCGCATCGGGTGGATCTGGAGCAGGTGCCAGTGATAGATCCCGTCGCCGCGCCGCAAGCGAGCCTCGAGGCTGTATCCGGCTGCCCCTTCCTGTGCGGTCCGCCACCGGTTGCGCAGGCGCCGCCGGTCGTGCGGGTGCAGCAACTTGATCGCGAGCCGGGGGGCGGCGAGATCACT
>JASHUC010000422.1 GCA_030040235.1 Gammaproteobacteria bacterium
GGGATGAGGCGGGAAACGGCGTCGTGATCCAGTGCCCTCCGTCCTTGTCGATGACCATTCCGGCCACACCCGTCTGCTCCCATGGAAGCATACCGAAAGGCGCGAAGGGTATCCCCGGAGCAAGGTAGATCTCCTTGCCCTCGAGCTTGACCAGGACGACGGTCGAATTGAGCTCGCCGGAGTTCATCAGACGTGGATCGAAGAAGTACGTATCACGGTTGGAGATGCGCACGGGGTAGGCTTCGATACCGGCCGCGCGCGCCAACCCGAGGAACAGGACCGTAATTTGCATGTGATTACCGTAGCCCCGGCGTAACACATCCTGTGCCTCGTGAATATCCTTGGGATTCTCCCGATCCACTTCCTGCGCGGTCCTCATGCGCGCAAATGACAGATTCTCGATCTGCTGCGTGCGCGCATAGATCTTCCGCAGTTTCACTTCGGGAGAATCGCCGGGTTGCACGATTTGCGAGAGAGCCTTGACCATGGAGCTGCGCCAGCCCAGGAATCGATCGATGCTGGCATAGAGCCGCTTTGCGAATTTCCTCCAGAATACGGTCGGATCTTTGTCGGGATAGGGATCGTTGAGATACACGAAATCCACGCGCACTCGCTCCGTGCTCTCGGGCGGCATGTTGGGCTCTCTCACGAACGCCGGGACATCGTGGGTCTCCATGCGGATGGTGCCACGGTCGTTTCGCGGCGGTTCGGTGCCCGGCGGTAGCCCGAGCGGCAAGCTCCAGCGCAGCGTTAAGCGCGCGTTAGGCTTGAGTGAGAACTTTGCCTCCTTGGTGAAAAGGTCGGCATTCAGGATCCAGCGTGAGCTGTATCCCCATCCGTATCGGAGGCGAAGCCAATACCGATACTCGATGATGCTGCCCACCTCGACGGCCGGCATCGTGAACGTCTTCTCCCATACGTTCGTGGTGCGATTGGCGAGGAGCGGTTGCTCGTAGACCTTGCCATCGAAAGCGACGATGCTGCCGTCGGGGCGGATGGTCCGTGCCACGATGTCGAGGACATCCTCGTACTCTTTGAGGTACGAAATCCGGATGTTGGCCTGCTTGAGGCCCTCCTGCGTCAGGATCTTGATGCGAACGTAGTTGTGCTCGCCGTATCCCGCATCATCACGGTCGACCTGGCGGTAGAGCACGATCGCGGGCGCCCCGGGTGCCTTGGGCTCCGCGGTCATGCTGAGGTCTTGCTGGCTCACGGGCAGCCAATCATCCGCGTGCGCAGGCGGCGCTGGCCCGTACATACCGAGTAGGTAGACGAGAACTGGGATGCAGGCACGCAACGGCCCTCGAGCCGTACGCACTCTTCTTTTCATGACGCCCCCAAGGCTCGGTTGCGTTAACAGCCGAGGCTGGCTCGTAGTATGGCCCAAGGCTGCCTGGCGCGCGAATTTCGTGGCGAAGCGGCCGGGAGGCCCTCAAAAATCGCGCACCAGGCGGCGCAGGATTCCCGCCGAGTAGTGCCGCGCGATGTGGCGGGCGAAGCGCGGAAAATCCTGCGGCGAGTTCTCATCGGCGGAATCCGAGAGCGTGCGCACCACCGCGAACGCGATGCCGTACTCCTCGCAGACCTGAGCGACGGCCGCGCCCTCCATCTCGACGCACGCGACCGTCGGCAAGCGATCCCTGAGCTCGGCGACATCGGCGGCGCTCGCGAAGAACCGATCGCCGCTCGCGATTACCCCACCCGTGACCTGCGGCGAGCGGATCTGAAAGAAGGCGAGCTCGCGCGTATCGACCTGCGAGTGGAGGTCGTGCCTCACGAACTCGCGCGCGGCGTGCACCAGGCGCTCGCGCAGCTCGCGGTCGGGCTCGAAGAGGAACTTGCCGAGCAGCGGCACTTCGTAGCGCGGGAAGATCGGGCGTGCATCCATATCGTGCTGGAGCAATCCCGTTGCGATCACGACGTCTCCGATCGAGAGCCCGTGCTGCACGGCGCCCGCGACGCCGCTGAAGAGCAGGCGCGTGACCGGGAACGAAGCGATGAGCTGCGTGACGGTCACCGCGGCGGCAACTTTGCCCCAGCCGGAGAACACCGCGACGGCATCCACGCCGTGGAAAGTCCCGACGTGGAAGGTTCTGCGGCCGACATCGCGAGTGTTCGCGCCCGCGAGCTCTCCGACGACGAGCGAGATCTCTTCGGGCAATGCGCTGACGATCGCGAGCACGAGAACCCTTCGACATTTTGTAGTGCAGTGCGATGGTACAATCGCGCGAATGAAAAAGCTGTTCGGATTCGCGGTGGTGCTCGTGATCGTCGTGGGCATCGCCTGGGTTGCGGCAGGTCGCGCGAGCGGCCCGCGCATCGACATCATCTCGCCGAAGCTTGCGATGGGTCACTCGGGCGAGCTCTCCATCGCGATCGACACCCCGGGCGGCAAGCTGCAGCGGCTCGATGTGGTGCTCGAGCAGGGCGCGAACCGCGTTCCGATGGTGACTCTGACGGGCGCGGACACCTCGCAGCTCACACGCCAGGGCACCGACCGCGTGCTGCTCACCCGGCCGATCGGCAAGCAGCAGGTCCCGCAGCTCGTGCAAGGGCCGGCGCGGATCATCGTCACCGCCGCCCGGCCCGTGCTCTTCGGCTTGAGGCAGGTGGCATCCACCGCCGACCGCGATGTCACCGTGCGCCTCACGCCGCCCATCATCTCGGTCGTGTCGATGTATCACTACATCAACCAGGGCGGCTCCGAGCTCGTGGTCTACCACGTCTCCCCGGCGGATGTCTCATCCGGCGTCCGCGTGGGCAAGTACGAGTACCGCGGCTATCCGGCCTCGGGTGCACACATCGCCAATGCCGATCCCGGCCTCAAGGTCGCCTTCTTCGCGCTGCTCTGGAATCAGGACCCGGCGACGCCCATCAGCCTCTTTGCTCGCGACGATGTCGGCAACGAGGCGCAGGCGACCTTCGACTACCGCGTCATTCCG
The DNA here is from genome assembly GCA_030040235.1 of Gammaproteobacteria bacterium. Next base: position 2,943 of record JASHUC010000422.1, read on the forward strand.
AAGAGGTTCAGGGAAAGCCGCATCTCAATCGACGACCGCTTCCTGCAGAAAGTCGTGCCCCCGATCCTCGCGCAAGCCCCGCAGCTCAAGGTCGCGGATCCCTCGAACCTGCTCGCGGCCTTCTTGCGGATCAACGGCGAGCTGCGCCGTGAGGACACCGCGCGCATCGCGGCGCTGGCGGACTCCTCGGCGCCGGAGATTCTCTGGCGAGGCCCCTTCAAGCAGCTCGTGAACACCG
>JASHUC010000423.1 GCA_030040235.1 Gammaproteobacteria bacterium
CCGGGCGAGAACGGAACCGCGACCAAGGGTACACTTGGAGGTCCGATGTTCTTGCTCAAGACCTTCGCACCGGGCCTCCTCCTCGCCTGCCTTGCGGCCGCGCTCGCGGGCTGCGTGGGGATGAAGCGCCTTTCGGACGAGCCTCCCCCGGGGGTGAGTCTCGCGGGCAGCTGGCAGCTCGACCCGCAGCTCTCGACCGACAGCCGCAAGGCGCTCGCGCAGATCCTGCCTCCGAAACGCAAGAGGCCCCGGCCGACCGAGGAGGACGAAGCGCAGGCGGGCGGACCCTACGATACCGGCGAGCAGGGGCCGTCGGGCGGCCCGCAGGGTCCGCAGGGTGGCGGACGCGGACAAGGCGGCGGGGCCTTCGGCGCGGGAGGCCAGGCCTCGGACGCCAATTACACGCCCGATATCACGTTTCAGCAGTCGCTGCTCGCCGGGGGCGATTATTTGAGGGTCCAGCAGCGGCCCGACGAGTTCATCATGTCGGACGGCGAGACGACCCATAGCTTCGTCCCGGGCGAGCAAAGCGTGGTGTCCGTTCCGAGCGGAGTCGCGGATCAGAGTACGGGCTGGAAGGGCAAGGAGTACTGGATTCAGATCCGCCCACAAGTCGGCCCCAAGGCGACCGAGAAGCTGCACCTCTCGGATAAGGGGGATCAGCTGATCGAGACCATCGACGTCGGGAGCGAGGGTCGCGTGAAGTCACTGCACGTGACGCGCGTCTACCGCCCGACGCGCGCCATCCCGCTGGTCGTCCCCGGGGAGAATTGAGGCCGCACCGCAGCACGCCCACTGCCCACGGCACCCCCTCGAATCCGCGGCCTCGTTGCGCCGTCTCGGCACCTCGTGCCTCGCAAATGCCACTCGCGACGCCGCCTTTGCAGGCTCCGGGGTAGCCGCCTATGCTAGCTCCCGTGCACAGGCCTCTTTCCTCAACGCTGCGAGCCAGCGTGGATGCTTATTTGCGCGGCGGCAGCGCGGTGCCTGCGCTCGCGCCCGAGCTCAAGGCCGGGGACCCCGGCCCGGGAGCCGGCGCGGAAGCCCCAGCGGGGACGGTACCGGTAATCCAGGCGGAGCAGTACCCGGAGCGCGCGCCGTTCACACGGACCGAAGTGCTGCTGGTCCTCGGCTTCTGGACGCTCATCGCGGTACTCACCTCGGCAAACATGCTGATCGAGCCGCGAGCTTCGCACCCGTGGCGCCCCGTGGTGCCGCTTGCGCCCATCGTCTATTGTTTCGGCACCTCCTATCTGTGGGCGTTGCTCACACTCCCCATCTTCCGGCTGGCGAGCTGGCTGACGATCGAGCGCTCGAGCTGGCTGTCGCGGGCGATGGTGGTCGTGCTGGGACTCGTGCTGGCCGTCGGCGTCGATGTGGCAACGAGTGATCTGCGGCACCTGCTGTACTATTCGCCGCGGGCTCTGACGCCCGAGCTCGAGGCCATCGCGCGCGCGCGCGCGATGTACTTCATGAACGAGTTCATCGTGTACGTGGCGGTGCTCGCCACGGGGTTCGCGCGCAACTACTTTCTCAACTACCGCATGCGCCTGACGGAATCCGTCAAACTCAAGGCGCAGGCGGCTCAGGTACAAGCACAGCTCGCGGATGCGCGGCTGGCGGCGCTGCGCACGCAGCTCAACCCCCACTTCCTGTTCAACACACTCAATGCCGTCTCCGCGCTGGTCGAGCGCGATCCGCGGGGCGTGCGGCGCATGATCGCCCGCCTGAGCGAGCTGCTGCGCACCTCGCTCGATGAGGCGGACGAGCCGGAGGTGCCTCTGCAGCGCGAGCTCACCTTCGTCGAGCGGTATCTCGAGGTGATGCAGATCCGCTTTCAGGGGCGGCTGCACGTGCGGATCCACGTCGAGCCGGAGGTGAGCGGCGCGCTCGTTCCGAACCTCATCCTGCAGCCGCTCGTCGAGAATGCCGTCAAGCACGGCGTGAGCAAGATGATCGGGGCCGGACGCGTGGAGATTCGGGCGCAGCGTGCGGGCAACCGCATGGTGCTGAGCGTGATCGACAACGGGCCCGGACTGCCGAGCGGCAAGCTACCCTCGACAGAGGGGGTAGGACTGCGCAACACGCGCATGCGACTCGCCCAGCTGTACGGCTCCGAACAGAGTCTGACGCTGCGCGCGGGCGAGGGCGGCGGCCTCATCGCCGAGGTTTCCCTGCCCTTCCACACTCAGACCGATCTGCGCATCGCCGCTGTCGCTGCAGAGGCGTAGCGCGCGTCCTGCGCCGAGGCCCTTGGAGCATGTCGCCGCCGCCGCGACCGGTTCGTGTGCTCATCGTGGATGACGAGATGCTCGCGCGGCAGCGTCTCGAGGACCTCCTGCGCAAGGAGGAAGGCGTCGAGATCGTCGCCGCCGTCGATAACGGCCGGCACGCGATCGAGGCCATCCACGCGCTGCATCCGGAGCTGGTATTCCTCGACGTGCAGATGTCCGGCCTGACCGGGCTCGACGTGGTGCGCGAAGTCGGGCCGGAGAGCATGCCGCCCACGATATTCGTCACGGCCTACGATCGGTACGCGCTCGAAGCCTTCGACGTGGCCGCAGTGGATTACCTGCTCAAGCCCTTCGACGACGAGCGCTTCGAGCAGGCATTCCGGCGTGCGCGGCGCCTCATCGAGCTCAATGAGGTCGGCCGGCTGACCGCGCAGCTGCGCGGGCTGCTCGCGAACGAAGCGCGCGCGGGCGCGCAGGCCGCCGTTCTCGCCGGTGCCGCGCCCGCCTCGCCTCCGCCGCCGCGTCCGTCCTATCTCGAGAGGATCGCCGTGGAGATGCGCGGCCAGGTGCGCGTGGTGCCCGTCGAGACGATCGACTACATCACCGCAAGCGGACCCTACGCCGAGATTCACGTCGGGGAGAAGACCTACATCATCCGCGAGCGCATGCAGACGCTCGAGGAGCGGCTCGATCCTTCCAGATTCTTCCG
>JASHUC010000424.1 GCA_030040235.1 Gammaproteobacteria bacterium
GAGGCTGCCCTTGCGGCCCGGGTCGATGCGGTCGGCTTCGTCTTCGCTCCCTCGCCCCGGCGCGTGACGCCGGCCGAGGCAGCTCGGCTCGCGAGGCCCGCGCGCGGGCGGGTACGCTGTGTTGCCGTCACCCGCAACCCTTCCCAGCAGCTGCTGGATGAGATTCTCGCGGAGCTCGATCCGGATATCTGGCAGAGCGATCTGGAAGACCTGATGACCCTGCGCACGCCCCAGGCGCTCACCGTGCTGCCCGTGCTGCGTGCGGGCAGTGCACACCCCGAGCCGCTCCCCGGCCGGCTGCTCTACGAAGGACCCTCGAGCGGCACGGGAGTGAGGTGCGACTGGTCGAGCGCACGCGCGGTCGCCGGCCGTACCGAGCTCGTGCTCGCGGGCGGGCTCACCGCGCCGTCGGTCGCTGCCGCCATCGAGGCGGTGGATCCTTTCGGGGTGGATGTCTCGAGCGGCGTAGAGGAGCGGCCGGGTCTGAAGAGTCCAAAGAAGATCTTGGAGTTCGCCGCAGCCGCACGCGCCGCGTTTGCGGACCGGCTCGGGGCGAGTGGAACAAAGGAGTACGGTCGATGAGGTTCGACCTTTCTCAATCGGAGCGGGCCCGGCTGCTCGCAGAGCTCATCGGCGGGCGGTTGCCGGATGCGCGCGGCCGCTTCGGGCCTTTCGGCGGCCGCTACGTACCGGAGACGCTGATCCCGGCGCTCGAGCGGCTCGAGGAGGGCGTGCGCGGAGAGCTGCATCGGGAGGATTTCCAGAGTGCCCTGGCGCGCGAGCTCACGAGCTGGGTCGGCCGGCCCACAGCCCTCACGCATGCGGGGCGGCTCTCGCAGCGATGGGGAGCGGAGGTCTGGCTCAAGCGCGAGGACCTCGCGCATACGGGCGCACACAAGATCAATAATGCCATCGGCCAGGCGCTGCTCGCGCAGCGGCTCGGGGCCCGCCGCATCGTCGCCGAGACCGGCGCCGGGCAGCACGGCGTTGCAAGCGCGGCGGCATGTGCCCGCCTGGGTCTGCCGTGCACGGTCTACATGGGCGAGGTCGACATGGAGCGCCAGGCGCCGAACGTCGGGCGCATGCGCCTGCTCGGGGCGAAGGTCGTCGCAGTGAAAAGTGGCGATCGCACCTTGCGGGCAGCGATCGACGAGGCGCTGCGGGACTGGGTGTCCGATCCGCTCAACACGTATTATCTGCTCGGCTCCGCCGTGGGGCCTCACCCGTATCCGTACCTGGTGCGCGAACTGCAGGCAGTAATCGGCCGCGAAGCGCGCACCCAGATGCTCGCGCAGGCCGGAGCGCTTCCCCAGGCCGTGATCGCCTGCGTGGGCGGCGGCTCCAATTCCATGGGTCTGTTCCATGCGTTCGTGCCGGATGCCTCCATCGCGGTCATCGGAGTCGAGGCGGGCGGGCGCGGCGACGGTCTGGGTGAGAATGCTGCGACCCTCGTCCACGGCCGGCCGGGCGTGCTGCACGGTTGCTACTCCCTGCTGCTTCAGGACGAGAACGGGCAGGTTCAGGAGACGCATTCGATCTCGGCGGGGCTCGATTACTCGGGAGTCGGGCCCGAGCACGCGCTGCTGCTCGCAACGGGCCGCGCGCAGTACGAGGTGGCGCGTGACGAGGAGGCGCTGGCGGCGGTGAAGGAGTGCTGCGAGAGCGAGGGCATTCTGCCGGCACTCGAGAGCGCCCACGCCCTCGCCGCCGCGCGGCGCTGGGCGGTGAGTCACCCGGGAGCGCGCATCCTCATCGGGCTCTCGGGGCGTGGCGACAAGGACATGCCGACCCTGCAGCAAACCCTGATTGCCGCACTCGGTCCAAACTGATGTCCCCGCAGACCGAGCCGCTCTCACTCCAACGCCCTGGCGAACCGGTCGCCGCCGCCATCCGTGCCGCGAGCCGTGGCGGCGAGCCGGCGCTCGTTGCCTATCTGACGGCGGGCTTTCCTACCCGGGCGCGCTTCATCGAGGATGTGCAGGCGCTCGCCCGCAGTGCCGACGTGATCGAGGTCGGCGTGCCGTTCACCGATCCGATGGCAGACGGCGTCACGGTTCAGCGCTCGAGCCAGGCCGCACTCGCGCAGGGGGTCACGCTGCGCTGGATTCTCGCCGAGCTCGCCGCGAGCGGCCCGCTGCGCGTGCCCGTCCTGCTGATGAGCTATTTGAATCCGCTGCTCGCCTTCGGCCTCGACGATCTGCCCCCTGCAGTGGCGCGCGCGGGCGTGAGCGGCTTCATCGTTCCGGACCTGCCCTTCGACGAGAGCTCGACGGTACGGAGCGCGCTCGTGCGGGAGGGCCTGGCGCTCATTCAGATGGTGACCCCCGTCACCCGGCCCGAGCGCCTGCGAGAGCTCTGCGCGGCGAGCGCGGGCTTCGTGTATGCCGTCACGATGACGGGCACGACGGGCAAGACGGTCTCGATACCCGCAGAGACGCTCGATTACTTCGCTCGCGTGCGCGCGGCGGCGAGCGTTCCGGTCTGTGCCGGCTTCGGAATCCGCAGCCCCGAGCACATTGCGCGGCTGCGCGGTCATGTGGACGGAGTCATCGTGGGCTCCGCGCTCGTGGAAGTGCTGGAGCGGGGAGAAGACCCCGCCGCGTGGCTCAGGGCGCTGCGGCAACGGCCTACCCATGAGTGACTCGGTGGTTCACCAGCTACTTCTGCCTGCGGACACTTCCGTCATTTGTCCGAAGTGCCGGGCCGAGTTCAGCCTCGAAGAGGGTTTTGCGCGTCAGGCTCTGGCGCAATTCGAGCAGACGACCGAAGGGGCACTGGAGGAAGTGCGCAAGGCAGAACGAGCGGAGGCGGAACGCCGCGCACAGCGCATGGCGAAGGAGGCCGAAGCGCGCGCGCAGGCCCGCGTGGCCGGTGACCGGCAAGCGTTCGAGCAGGAGCTCGCCGAGAAGAACCGCCAGCTCACCGAGTTGCGTTCGACCGAGCTCGCCTTGCGACGCGAGAAAGCCGCGCTGACCGACCGCGCCGCGGCACTCGAGATCGAGGTCGCCCGCCGGGTCGATGCCGGCCGGGCGGAGCTCGAGTCCAAAGTCCGGACCCAGGAGCGCGAGCGTGCCGAGCTCGAGAAGGCGGAGCTCAAGAAACGCCTCGAGGACATGACGGCGCAGCTCGCCGAGGCACAACGCCGCGGCGCGACC
>JASHUC010000425.1 GCA_030040235.1 Gammaproteobacteria bacterium
CGGATCACTTCACGGCCGCGAGCGCATCGGCGATCCGTGCGACGGCGGTGAGCTCGAGCCCTTCGAGCCGCTGGCGCGGCACATTCTCACGCGGCACGATGGCCCGCTTGAATCCCTGCTTGTGCGCCTCGCGCAGCCGCTCCTCCCCGTAGGCGACCGGCCGCACCTCCCCGGTCAAGCCGATCTCACCGAAGGCGACGACGGAACGATCGAGCGGGCGGTCCTCGAGGCTCGAGGCGAGCGCCAGAACGACCGGCAGATCCCAGGCAGTCTCGGTGATCTCGATGCCCCCGACGACGTTGACGAAGACGTCGTGCTCCTGGAGCGAGACCCGCGCATGCCGGTGCAGCACCGCGAGCAGCATCGCAAGCCGGTTGGCATCGAGGCCTTGGGCGATGCGTCTCGGGGCGCCGAAGCGCATCGGATCGACGAGCCCCTGCAGCTCGATCAGGAGCGGCCGTCCGCCCTCGCGGGTGATCGTGACGATGCTCCCCGGCGCGGGATCGGGCCCGCGTGCGAGGAACAGCGCCGCGGGATTGCGCACCTCCTTCAGCCCGCTCCCGGTCATGGCGAAGAAGCCGAGCTCGCCAGCCGCTCCGAAGCGATTCTTGGTCGCCCTCACCACGCGGTAGCGGCTGCTCACCTCGCTCTCGAAGTACAGGACCGTATCGACCAGATGCTCGAGCACCCGGGGACCGGCGAGCGTGCCCTCCTTGGTGAGGTGCCCGACGATGACCACGGCCGTGCCACTCGATTTGGCAAACCGCACGAGCTCCGCCGTACACTCCCGCAGCTGCGAGACCCCCCCGGCGCTCGCCGGCACGTTTGCCCATTGAAGTGTCTGAATCGAATCGATGACGAGGAGCACTGCCTTCTGCCGAGCGGCCTGCGCCGTCACGGTTTCGAGGTCCGTTTCGGCAGCCACGGCCAGCCGCTGCCCGGGGAGTCCCAGACGTTGCGCCCGAAGGCTCACCTGCGCGATGGATTCCTCCCCGCTCGCATACAGCACGTCGTGCTCCCCGGCGACGTGGGCCGCGACTTGCAGCAGCAGCGTGGACTTGCCGATCCCCGGGTCCCCGCCGAGTAGACTCACGGAGCCCTTGACGATGCCCCCGCCCAATACCCGGTCGAGCTCGGAGTGTCCGGTGTGCAGCCGCTCGCCCGCCTCCTCCACGGCGTACCCGAGTGCGCGGGGTGCTGAGGCGGCCGGCCGGGACGAGGCGGGAGCGCGGGGCCTCATGCGCTCGCTGAGAGCGTTCCAGGCGTCGCAGTGGGGACAGCGGCCCTGCCACTTGGGCGACTGGCCCCCGCAGGCCTCGCAGACGAAGATAGGGACCGCGGAACGGGTGGCCATGGGGGCGCTTTCTGTGACCGGTCGCTCGGACAGGTGCCGCGCAGACAATGCTAGCTTATGCGACCAAGAATGGGGGGCGCCGGCCGGAGCATGGCGCCCCGCTTTGGGGGGGCAGACTTCAGTGAATACGACGCAAACGGCGCTGGGCGGGCCGCCCGGCAGCCGGCGGTCAGTCTAGCGTGACAGACGTCACAGTTTTGGCGGATGTCGGGAAGGTGACAGCCGAGGTGGAGACCGGGGAATGAGCTTGCGAGGCAAGCTGCGCTTCGTCGGTGAAACCGACGTCGGCAAGGTGCGCGAGCACAACGAGGACACGATCGCCTTCGACCCGGAGATCGGGCTGCTGGTCATCGCCGACGGCATGGGCGGGTACAACGCCGGCGAGGTCGCGAGCGGCATCGCCGTGAAGACCATCGTCAACCTGGTGCGCGAGTCGGTCGAGCGGGAGGACCTGCGCGTCAACGATGCCGAGACCGGCATGTCGCGCTCGAGCATCATCCTGCGGGACGCCATTCACCGGGCAAACAAGATCATCTATCAAACGGCCAAAACGCAGCCTCAATGCGAGGGCATGGGCACTACCGTGGTGAGCGCCCTGTTCTTCGACAACAAGATGGCGGTCGCGCACGTCGGGGATTCGCGGATGTACCGCCTGCGCAACGATAAGTTCGAGCAGGTCACCATGGATCACTCGTTGCTGCAGGAGCTCGTCGATCGGGGGTTCTATTCAGCCGAGGAGGCGCAGCGCGCCGCAAACAAGAACTACGTCACACGCGCGCTCGGGGTCGAGCCCAACGTGGACGTGGAGGTGCAGGAGGTCGCAGTTCACAAGGGCGACTTCTACATCTTGTGCTCCGACGGCCTCTCGGACATGGTAGAAGATGACGACATTCACTTAACGATCAGCACCTTTGGTGATAACCTGGATACGGTAGCTAAGCAGTTGATTCAGCTGTCGAATGACAATGGGGGTCGTGACAATATCTCCGTGGTCATGGCTCACGTGGCGGAGGCTTTCCCGGCCAACAAGGGAATTCTCGACAAGATCCTGGGCTGGCTGGGGTAGATTGAAGAGGCGCGCATGGCAAGGTTGGTACTGAGCCTAGATGGCCAGGTAATGGCCGAGTACAACATGAACAAGGAGCGCTATACGGTCGGGCGGCTGCCGGACAACGACATCCGCATCGACAACAATGCCGTGAGCGGCCACCACTCCCTCATCATCAACATCCTCAACGATTCGTTCCTCGAGGATCTGAACAGCACCAACGGCACCTACGTCAACGGCAAGCTGATCAAGAAGCACGCTCTACAGCACGGCGATGTGATCACGGTCGGACATCATCAACTGCGATTCGTCGAGGACGACGAGGCGCAGGACGAGTTTGAAAAGACCATGGTGATCCAGCCGTCGGCGCGCCCCGTCGAGAAGGTGCGCCACGCGCGAGAGACCGTCGAGAAGGCTGCCTCGAACACCCCTCCGGGGGCTGCGGCCGGCGCGAACGGCGCCGACGGCCACGCGGCGCTCAAGAAGGCGAAGCTGCAGGTGCTCTCGGGCGCATTCGCCGGCCGCGAGCTCGAGTTGAGCAAGGCGCTCACGACGCTCGGCCGGCCGGGCGTACAGGTGGCCGCGATCACCCGCAGGTCCGACGGCTATTTCATCGTGCACGTCGACAGTGAGAAGGAAAACGACTTTCCGCTCGTGAACGGAGCACCGATCGGCTCGGCCGCCAAGCGCTTGGCCGACAACGACGTGATTCAGCTCGCCGGCGTGAAGATGGGGTTCTTCGAGGGTTAGCCCGCACCCCGAGGGTCAATCAGATCGTCTCGCGCGGCACACGCGCACGCACCCCGCAGATCAACTCGTAGGGGATCGTGCCTGCGTGTGCCGCCACCTCCCCTACCTCGAGTCCGCGGCCCCAGAGCACGCAGCGCGTGCCTACTTCCACCTCGGGCAGGTGCGTCACATCCACCGCGATCATGTCCATCGCCACCCGCCCGACGAGCGGGGCGCGCCGGCCGTTGACGAGCACGGGGGCACCGGTTGCGAGGCTGCGCAGCAGACCGTCGCCGTAGCCTCCGGCGAGGATCGCGATCCGCGCCTCGGCGGGCGCAGTCCAGGCGCCGCCGTAGCCGACCGTCTCCCCCCGCGGCACGCGCCGCACCGTGATGACGCTCGAGGCGAGCGTCATCACCGGGATCAGGCCGAAGGCCGCACTGGATTCGGCGGCAAACGGCGAGATGCCGTAGAGCGCGAGACCCGGCCGAACCCAGTCGCCGCACCCGCCGTCCCAGCCGAGGATGCCGGCCGAGTTGCCGATGCTGCACACGAGCCCGAGCCCCTTCGTGAGCGCTTCAAAGCGCTCGAGCTGCGCGCGGGTCATCGGGCAGTCGCGCTCATCCGCGCGCGCGAGGTGCGTCATGAGCCGGATCTCCGCCGGTGGCGCGCGCAAGCTCCGCACGCGCTCGAGCACCGCACCAAACTCCTCGGGGCGGAACCCGAGGCGGTTCATGCCGGTATCCACCTTGAGCCACACGACGAGGCGGTGCGCGCCCGCGAACTGCTCGAGGAGCGAGACCTGAAGAGGATCGTGCACGACGATCTCGAAACCGGCCTCCGCCGCCTGCGCGAGCTGCTCCTTGCTGAACACGCCCTCGAGCAGCACGATCGTCTGGCGCACGCCGGCCTCGCGCAGCGCGAGCGCCTCATCGAGCCGCGCGACGGCGAAGGCATCCGCCTCCGACAGCGCGAGCGCCGTCGGCACCAGGCCATGCCCGTAGGCGTTCGCTTTGACGACCGCCATGACGCGCGAGCCGGGCGCTCGACTGCGAATCTGGCGGAGATTGTTCCTGAGCGCGCTCGTGTCGATGATGGCGCGGATCAGCTGCGTCACCGCAAGATGCCCTCGGCGTAGGACTCGGGCGCGTAGTTCACGAAGCGCGTGTACTGGCCCTGGAAGGTGAGCAGGAAGGTGCCGATCTCGCCGTTGCGGTGCTTGGCGACATCGATCTCGGCAATGCCCTTCTTGGTGGTGTCCCGGTTGTAGACCTCGTCGCGATAGATGAGCAGGATGATGTCTGCATCCTGTTCCAAACTCCCGCTCTCGCGCAGATCCGACATCACCGGCTTCTTGTGCTCTCGCTGCTCGACGCTGCGATTGAGCTGCGACAGCGCAATGACAGGGACCGCGAGTTCCTTGGCGAGCACTTTGAGTCCGCGCGAGATCTCCGCGATCTCCGTGGCCCGATTCTCCTGCGTTCCCGGCACGTGCATGAGCTGCAGATAGTCCACCACGACGAGGCTCAACCCGTGCTCGCGCTTGATGCGCCGCGCACGAGCCCGAAGCTCGGTCGGCGTGAGCGCCGGCGTCTCATCGATGAAGATCTTCGCCTCGGAGAGCTGACTGGTCGCTCCGGTGATGCGCACCCAGTCCTCATCCGAGATACGCCCGCTGCGCAAGCTCCCGAGCGGCACGCTGCCGATCGAGGAGAGCATGCGCGTGAGCACCTGCTCGGAGGGCATCTCCATGCTGAAGATCGCGGTGGACGCGCGGATGGTCGGGTTGATCGCCGCATACTCGGCCATGTTGACCGCGAGCGAGGTCTTCCCCATGGAGGGACGGCCTGCGACGATGATCAAATCCCCGGGACGCAGGCCGCCCGTCAGCTTGTCGAAATCCGCAAAGCCCGTGGCAAGGCCACGCAGCTTGTCGGGATTCGTGTGCCACTCGTCGATCTGATCGATGACGGCGGGCAGCAAGGTGCGAACGGCAACCGCGCCTTCACGCCCGCGGGTTCCCGATTCTGCGATCTCGAAGACGCCCTGCTCGGCACGATCCACGAGGTCCCGAGCGCTCGCGCCTTCGCTATTGAACACCGAGGCCGCGATGTCCGTGCCGACCTGGATGAGCCGGCGCAGCAGCGAGCGCTCGCGCACGATGTCGGCGTAGGCGCGCACGTTCGCGGCGGTCGGTGTGTCGCGGGCCAGCGTCCCGAGATAGGCGATCCCGCCCGCCTCCTCCAGCCGGCCGCTGCGCTCGAGGTGCTCGGAGACCGTGACGACATCGCAGGGCTTACCGGTTGCCGCGAGCGCTCCGATGCTCTCGAAGATGAGGCGGTGATCGGGCCGGTAGAAGTCCTCGGCGCGCACCGCATCGGCGACGTGATCCCAGGCACTCGACTCGATGAGCAAACTGCCGAGCACGGCTTGCTCGGCCTCGAGCGAGTGAGGGGGCGTGCGAACGTCGACGACGGCGTTATCGAGACTGCGGCGCGCTTTGGCGGGACCGGCCACGTTCGTTTGAGCGAGTCTTGAGGGCGCGGCGGCTCGTCGGCGATGCCGATCATTCCTCGGCGATGATGGTCACGGGAAGATGCACATTCACGTCCGCGTGCAGGTGCAGATCGACCACGTGCTCCCCGACGGTGCGCAGCGGACCGTTCGGCAAGCGCACTTCGCTGCGCGCGATGGGATGCCCCGCGCGCGTGCATGCCTCGGCGATGTCGCTCGTACCGATCGAGCCGAACAGCTTGCCCTCGGTGCCTGCCTTGGCGGTGATCGTCAGGCGGAAATCCTGAAGTCCCGCGGCGCGATCCTCGGCGGAGGTCGCTTGCTCGCGGGCGATGCGCTCGAGCTCGGCGCGACGCGCCTCGAACTTCGCGACGTTGCCGGCCGTTGCGAGCGTCGCCTTACCTTGCGGGAGGAGGAAATTGCGGCCGAACCCGGAGCGCACCTTGACCCGGTCTCCGATGTTGCCGAGATTGGCGATCTTCTCGAGAAGAATGACTTCCACGGCTTGCAGCCTCAGTGCTGGTCGGTGTAAGGCAGCAGCGCGAGGAATCGGGCGCGCTTGATCGCGGTGGCGAGCTGGCGCTGATAGAAGGACTTGGTCCCCGTGATGCGGCTCGGAACGATCTTTCCGGTCTCGGTGATGTAGCCCTTCAGCGTGCCGAGATCCTTGTAGTCGATGTACTTCACACCCTCGGCGGTGAAGCGGCAAAACTTCTTACGGCGGGAAAACCGGCTCATGATGCGCTCTCCAATGCGGCGCCTTCGTCCTCGTCGGCCGCGGGGGCCTCCTCGCGGACTCGCTCACGGCGCCCGCCGCCGCCATCGTCATCCTCGGCCCGGGCCATCGGTGAGGGCTCGGTCACCGCGGCATCCATCTTCACCACGAGGTGTCTCACCACCGCGTCGCTGAAGCGGAACGCGCCGGTGAGCTCGTTCACCGTCTTCTGATCGCACTCGATGTTCATGAGCACGTAGTGCGCCTTGTGCACCTTGGCGATGGGGTATGCAAGCTGGCGTCGGCCCCAGTCCTCGAGCCGATGCACGCGGCCGCTGCCGGATGCGATCATCGACTTGTAGCGATCGATCATCGCCGGGACCTGCTCGCTCTGGTCCGGGTGGACCAGAAAAACGATCTCGTAATGCCTCATGTGATCCTCCTCATGGGTGTCAGCCACCCGGTGCGAGGCGTGCGCCGGTGTGGCAAGGAGCTCGAGACCCGCGATTCGGGCGTGATTCCACGCCCCACTCGATGGGGGCGCGCAGGATACTCAACCCGCGGCGGGACCGCAATGGCGAAAAGGTGTGCGTTCCTTGCGATTCAGGGGGTTGCGCGCGCGAGCCGCTGGCGGACGGCCTCGTAGAGCAGCATCCCCGCAGCGACCGAGACGTTGAGACTCTCGACGGCTCCGAGCTGGGGGAGCCGGACCCGGAAATCGCACCGCTGCCGCGTCGACTGGCGAAGCCCTGCCCCCTCCCCGCCGAGCACGAGCAC
>JASHUC010000426.1 GCA_030040235.1 Gammaproteobacteria bacterium
CGGCCCCGCTCGCCGAAGCGAGCGGGGGCGCGTGCTCGGCAGGCCCCGTGACCATCGAATCGAGGCCGACGTAGTAGCGGCGGTGCTCGAGACACTGCGCACACGCGGCTATCGAGCGGTCACCATCGATGGCATCGCCCGCATCGTCAAGCGCGCCCGCACGAGCCTCTATCGGCGCTGGGGCAGCAAGCGCCACCTGGTCGCCTACGCCGTTCTGAGCGCGATGGGCGAAGATCCGGCAGCCGATACCGGTGAGCTGCGCAAGGATCTCGAGTCGGCCGTCGGGACGCTGCTCACGGCCTTCGCAGGGCCTCTCGGCCAGGCGCTCGCCGGCCTCGTCGCGGATATGGCCCACGACCGCGTGCTTGCGCGCCTGATCCGCACCGAGGTGCTTGCGGCGAGGCGCAGCTCCATGCGCGCGGCATTCGATCGCGCGCGGGCGCGCCGCCAGGCACGCCACGATCTCGATGTGGAGCTGGTGATCGACATGCTGACGGGGCCGTTCTATTACCGCGCCCTCTTCGGACACGCGCCCATCACGCGCGGGATGACCGCAGCCGTCGTGGATTACGTGCTGCGAGTGGCGGCGCCGGTGCGCCCGGCGACGTGAATCCGAGCCCGCCGGCATATACATGCCGCGCGCTCACCGGTAACATGCGCGGAACCAACTGCCTGCGCGAACGCTCGTAGGCCTAAGCGGCACTCGTGCCAGCCGAGCGTAACCGACCACCGGATGCATTCTCTCGTTCTCTATATTCTGCCGTGGCAATTCTCCCCCACGGTCCTTCTCGTATGCGCCGGCGCCGGCGTGGCCTACGCGCGCGGCCTCCCGGTCATGAAGGCACGCGGCGCGCCGCAGGGATTCTGGCAGCCGTTCTCGTTCTTTCTCGGGCTCGCGCTCGATTACGTGGTGCTCCAGACCTACTACGACTACCTGGCACAGCACATGTTCTGGTTGCATCGGCTGCAGCACCTCGTGCTGCATCATGTCGCCGCGATATTGCTGGTTCTCGCGGCACCGGGCCCGGTGATGGCCGCGGGCGTGCCGGCCCCCTGGCGCGAGCGCGCCCAGGCGCTCGCTCGCAAGCCGCCCCTCAAGTGGCTGCTCCATCTCGTGCATCTGCTGTTCCGCTTGGTGCAAAATCCCTTGATCGCACCGCTGCTGTTCGTCGGCATCATCTTTTTCTGGCTCACGCCGTCGGTGCACTTCGGTGCGATGCTGAACATCCACCGCTATCTCACCATGAACTGGGGCATGGGGATCGACGGGCTCCTCTTCTGGTGGCTGATGCTCGCGCCGCGGAGCGCTCAGGGCGACGCCGCAGTGGGCTATCCCACGCGCATCCTCATCGTGTGCCTCGTGGCGCTGCCGCAAATTCTGCTGGGCGCATACATCGCGCTGCATAGCACGGTGCTCTTCGATGTGTACGGCGTCTGCGGCCGGGCGTGGAACGTCAGCCCGCTCACCGATCAGGAGCTCGGGGGGCTGCTCACATGGATCCCGGCCGCGATGATGTCGGGCGTTGCGATGCTCATCATTCTGCGCCGCCTGCTCGTCGAGGAGGGCGAGAAGGGTACCGCGCGCGCCCCGTCCGGCTTGCAGCCGGCCACCCATCGAGGAATCTGATGATCCGCCACGTGACATCGGCCGGCCGCCGCGGCGCACTCACACTCACACTCACGCTCGCATTCGCGGCGACGGGCCTCATGCTCGCCGCCTGCGGGACGCGCGAGCCGCCTTTTGCGCTGCAGAGCGTGCGCGGCCTGCTTCCCCAACTTCAGTTCAACCTGACCGACCAGGACAACCGAGCCGTGACCGCCGCCGATTACCGCGGCAAGATCGTGCTGCTCTACTTCGGTTACACCAATTGTCCCGATGCCTGCCCCACCACCCTCACGACCCTTGCCGACGTGATGCGCCGGCTCGGTCCGAGCGCCTCGAAGATGCGTGTGCTGTTCGTCAGCGTCGATCCGCAACGCGACACCGCCTCCGTGCTCAAGCGCTATGTCGCGTTCTTCGGTCCTCAGTTCGTCGGCCTGCGCGGCGATGACGGCGAGCTCACGGAGCTCAGCAAGCGCTATCGGATCGCCTACCATCGCGAGCCGCCGGACCACAACGGCTACTACGCGGTGGACCACAGCAGCGCTATATTCATCTTCGACGGCTCCGGTCGCGCGCGGCTGCTCGGGCGCGAGGGCGATGGCGCCCAGATGATCGCTCAGGACCTGCGCCGTCTCGCCGCGACTTGAGCGCTCGCTCGAGAAGCGCACAGGAGGTTCCTGCGATGACTGAGACCGTCGAGCTCTCGATCCGAGGAATGACCTGCACCGGCTGCGCGAGCACGCTCACGCGCGTGCTGTCGCGCGTCGCCGGCGTGCATCGCGCCCAGGTCGAGCTGGGGAGCGGTCGTGCCTTCGTCGAAGGAGAGGCTCGCGCCGAGGATCTGGTGCGCGCCGTCGAGGCCGCCGGATACCACGTCGAAAAATGCCAGCCCTCGAGCTCGCCATCTCCGGAATGAGCTGCGCCACGTGCGCCGGCCGAGTCGAAAAGGCTCTGTCGGCGGTGCCGGGCGTCACGCGTGCCGCGGTGAATCTTGCGACCGAGAGAGCCTTCATCGAAGGCTCCGCGGAGCCGCTCAAGCTCGCCGATCTCATCGTTGCGGTGCGCCGCGCAGGCTACGGGGCGGAGCTCCTCACGGGCGATGCCGAGCGTGACCGGGCAGTGGTGGCCGCCGAGGACGCGCGCCTCAGCCACGAGCTCGTTCGAGCAGTCGCGGCCGTCGCGCTGAGTGCGCCGCTCCTCACCCCGATGCTGGGGGTGCCCTTGCCCGGGTGGCTGCAGCTTGCGTTAGCGACGCCCGTGCAGTTCGTGCTCGGGGCGCGGTTTTACCGGTCCGCCTTTGGCGCCTTGCGCCACCTCACGGGGAACATGGACCTGCTGGTGGCGCTCGGGACCTCCGCGGCCTATCTCTACAGCCTCGAGCTGCTTTTGACCTCTTCGCGCGGGACGGAGCTCTACTTCGATGCCTCGGCGGTCGTCATCGCGCTCGTGCTGGTCGGCAAATGGCTCGAGGCGCGCGCCAGACGCTCGACGACCGCGGCCATGCGAACGCTCATGTCCTTGCGGCCGGCGCGTGCCCATGTGGAGCGCGACGGCGAGGAGATCGAGCTGCCTGCCGCCGCCGTGGCGCTGCACGATGTGGTGATCGTGCGTCCGGGAGAGCAAGTGCCGGTGGATGGCATCGTGCTTACCGGCACGAGCCGGGTAGACGAGAGCCTGCTCACGGGTGAGAGCCTGCCGGTCGTGAAGAATCCGGGAGACAAGCTGACCGGAGGCTCGATCAACGGCAACGGCTGGCTGCGCATTCAAACGGTGGCGGTCGGCAAGCAGACGACGCTCTCGAGGATCATCGCCCTGGTCGAGCGTGCCCAGGCCGGCAAGGCCCCCGTCCAGCGGCTGGTCGACCGGGTCGCCGCCGTGTTCGTCCCGATCGTGCTTCTCATCGCCCTCGCGGCGCTCGGGGGCTGGTGGCTGATCGTGGGAGATTTCACGGCAGGACTCATCACGGCGGTCTCGGTGCTCGTCATCGCCTGTCCGTGTGCGCTCGGCCTTGCCACGCCGACCGCGCTGATGGTCGGCACGGGAGTCGCCGCGCGGCGGGGTATCCTCATCCGCGACGCCGAGGCGCTCGAGCGCGCGCATCGGGTCGATACGATCGTGCTCGACAAGACGGGCACGCTCACCGAGGGCAGGCCCGCCGTCACTGCGATCGTCCCGGGCCACATGTCCGAGCGCGAGCTGCTGCGGCTCGCCGCGGCGGCGCAGAAGGGCAGCGAGCATCCCCTGGCGGCCGCCATGATCGAGCGAGCCGCGGGGCTCGAGCTGCCCGCTCTCGAGCGGCTCGAGGGAATTGCGGGAATGGGGTTCACGGCGCGCGTTGCGGGGCACACGCTCGCCATCGGCAATCGACGCTTGATGCGCGAGCAGGGCGTGCCGACCGAGGAACTCACAGTGCAGGCGCAAGGGCTCGAGGATCGTGGTTGCACCGTCGTATGGATCGCCTCGCTCGAGCCCCGAGCGCAGCTCGCCGGCCTCATCGCCGTGGCCGATCCGCTCAAACCCACCGCGCGCGCCGCCGTCGAGCAGCTCGAGCGGATGGGCATCCGGACCGTTCTGATGACGGGTGACAATGAGCGAACCGCCGCGGCGGTCGCTGCACAACTCGGCATCGAGCGTGTCCTTGCCGATGCGCTCCCGGCGGCGAAGGAAGCCGAGGTGCGGCGGCTGCAGGCCGGGGGCAGCTGTGTCGCCATGGTCGGCGACGGCATCAACGATGCGCCGGCACTCGCCGCGGCGGACATCGGCATCGCGATGGGCACGGGAACGGATGTGGCGATGCAGACCGCCGGCATCACCCTCATGCGCGGCGACCCGCAGTTGATCGGCGATGCCCTCGCCGTCAGCCGCGCGACCTACGAGAAGATCAGGCAGGGACTTTTCTGGGCATTCATTTTCAACGTCATCGGCATGCCCGCGGCGGCGCTCGGCATGCTGAGTCCGGTGGTGGCGGGGGGCGCCATGGCGCTGTCGTCGGTCAGCGTGGTGTGCAACGCCCTGCTGCTCAGAGGCTGGAAGCCTGCATCGCAAACGTTCAATGCCCCCGCCGGGCTCACGGCGACCCACAGGCGAGTTACGCGTACCGGAACAGTGCCTTGAAGCCGAAGTCCATGTGCTGCTGAATGTGGCAGTGAAAGAGGCTCAGGCCGGGCTGG
>JASHUC010000427.1 GCA_030040235.1 Gammaproteobacteria bacterium
TGAGCTGGAATTTGAGGGGCACCATCACGAGCAGATCGTTCTGCGCCCGTGTCATCGCCACGTAGAGCAGCCGGCGTTCCTCCTCGATGAGCTCCGGCCTGCCGGTCGCGAACTCCGAGGGAAAGCTGCCGTCCACGACATTGAGCAGGTACACCGTATCCCACTCCATCCCCTTCGCGGAGTGGACCGTGGAGAGCACCAGATAGTCCTCGTCGAGCCCGGGACGGCCGGCGAGGTCGCTCGTCGCCTCCGGTGGGTCGAGCGTGAGCTCCGTCAAGAAGCGCTCGCGCGAGGCGGACTGCCCGGAGAGCAGCTCGAGCTGGTCGAGATCGCCGACGCGCGTGTGGAACTGCTCGTAGATGCGCTCGAGATGCGGGCGGTACCAGGTGCGAACCAGATGCACCTGTCCGCGCCACTCGCGCTCTCGGTCGGCGAGCTCGAGCATCAGATCGGTGAGCCTGCGCCAGTCGGCGGCGCTCGGCTGCGGCGGCGTGAAGCTCTTCAGCGCCTCGAGGGAATGATTCTGGGCCTCGAGGTGCTCGACGGCCTTGCGGGCATTGCCGGGGCCCATTCCCGGCAGCAGTTGGATCGCACGGAATGCGGCGAGGGTGTTGCGGGGATTGTCCGCCCAGCGCAGCACGGCCAGCAGATCCTTGACGTGGGCCGACTCGAGGAATTTGAGCCCGCCGTACTTCACGAACGGAATCTTGCGCTTGGCGAGCTCCACCTCGAGCACATCGCTGTGGCTGCCGCTGCGGAACAGCACCGCCTGGCGCCGGAGCGGCACGTGCGCCTCGCGCCTTCTCAGCACCTCCGAGCACACCGCCTCGGCCTGCCCCTGCAAGTCGTCCACGGTGATCAGACGCGGTCGCGGTCCGGCGCCGCGCGAGGACAGGAGGTGCTTGCGGTACTGGCGCGGCGCTTCGGCCATGAGCGCGTTCGCCGCATCGAGGACCTGCTGGGTGGAGCGATAGTTCTGCGCGAGCGTCACCACCTCGGCACGGGGCTTGAAGCGCTCGGGGAACGTGAGGATGTTGTCGACTGCCGCCGCGCGGAACGAGTAGATCGCCTGTGCATCGTCGCCGACGACCGCAAGCCCGGCTCCATCCGGCTTCAGCGCGCACAGAATCTCCGCCTGCAGACGGTTGGTATCCTGGTACTCGTCCACCAGCACGTGATCGAAGTGCTCACCGACGTGCCGCGCGAGCCTCGGCTCGTTCATCATCGAGTGCCAGTACAGCAGCAGATCGTCGTAATCGAGCACGCTCAACCGCTGTTTGCGCTCGACGTAGGTCCGGTAGAGCTTGCCGAGATCCGCCTCCCACTGCGCGCACCAGGGATACTGCTGCTCGAGAGTCTCCTTGAGGCTCTTCTGCGTGTTCACCCGATGGGAATAGATCGCGAGGCAGGTGTCCTTGCGCGGGAAACGCTCCCCCTTCGCGGCAAACCCGAGCTCCTGGCGCACCGCGTCGATCAGGTCGGCGGAGTCGGCCCGATCCACGACCGTGAACTGCGGATCGAGCTTCAAATGCTGCGCGTAGTGGCGCAGCAGACGGTTCGCCATGGCGTGGAAGGTGCCGGCCCACGACAGCCGTTGCGCGATCGACTGGCTCACTCCGCCGAGCGGCTCGTCGAGAGCCTGCTTGACGATCTCGCGCGCGCGACGGCGCATCTCGATCGCCGCACGGCGCGTGAAGGTGAGCAGCAGAATGCGTGCGGGGTCCACCCCGTGAATCACCAGGTGCGCCACGCGATGGGCGAGCGTGTCGGTCTTGCCGGTGCCCGCCCCGGCAATGATGAGGAGTGGGCCTGCGCTCACGCCCTTCTCGGGCAGCGCTTCTCCGTAGGCCGCCGCCTTGCGCTGCGCGCCGTTGAGCTTCTCGAGATGTGACGCAGTCGACATGCCGGCGAACTATACGGGCTCCCTCGGGCCCCGGGCTATCGATTCGGTCCACGATTGCGCGATTGCCGGACAGCCAAGCTCGTCACGGAATTGGCACGCTCGTCGGAGTGAACTTTCGGACGGTCGGGCCGTTTCATAGGTAGGAGGAGTGTTCATTGCGTATGCACGAACTCGGAGCGCGACACAGTCAGCCGGTGCGTGTGGTTGCCGTTGCAAACCTGCAGGAGTTCTTCCGCGATCATCTGCACCATGCGCTCGAGCGCCAGCACCTCGCGGTGGAGGATCAAACCGAGCACTACGTCGTGAACCTGCTGACCCTGTTCGCGCGCTCGGATGCGTTCTACGAGCAGACTCCGCAAGGCCGGCGTTTGAAGCCGCTGATCGTGATGCTGAGCGAGGCCCTCGAGGCGCGCTCGAGCGGCGACCGCAACCGCGGCCTGCAGCGGCTCGGAGACGTATCGCTGTTCGTGGCGGGCTTCTTCGCGCAGGGGTTCGCGCGCAAGCTGATCGACGTCGACTATCACATCGCGATGGGCGGCCGGGCGTATCGCACGCTTGCCGAGGTTTTGGGGCGCGGTCGCAGCCGGGCGCTCGCGCAGGTGTTCGCCGAGCTCGCGGAGAAATTCCAGCCCCTGGTCGATGCGCTCAACGACCTGAGCGAAAGCTCCTACCACCACAGCGATCGCGACATCCTGCGGCTCTACGAGATCTGGCTGAAGACCGGCAGCCGGCGCTCGTATCGCATTCTGAGGCGGCTCGGCGTGGATCCCGCGCCGTGCGCGCGCACCGCGCAGTGATTCTGCGTCAGATTCAGGATCTGATCGGCGGCATCTACGACGTGAGCATCGCTCACGACGTGTACGATTTCCTGGTCACCGACCGCTGCCGCCTGCCCTCTCCCGTGCGCTCGCATCCGACCGACGAGCAGCTCGTGGTCAGCGCCGGCGCAGACGATGAGCTCGCGGTCGCGCTCTATCTCGACGGCGGTCTTCTCGAGCGCCTGCGACGCGCGGACCCCCTCGAATCGCTCCACGAGGGCAACGTCGCCGATTACTGGACCGCGCTCGAGGGTGTGAGCCATTTCGTCTATCTCGCCTGGAACTGCGGCCACGACAAGCCGGTCACCCTGCACGAGCTCGAGCTGCAAGCGGAGATCGACAAGTACATCGCGAGCTACTGGCTGCTCAAGCGGCAGTTCCCCGAGCGTTTTCCGGCGGAGCTGAGGCGGCTGCTGTTCGAGCGCACGCGGATCGATCCGACGCTCGCGGCCGGGCGCATCGAGATCTACCGGCGGGCGAGTCTGTATGCGGAGCGGTTCTGCCGCAGGA
>JASHUC010000428.1 GCA_030040235.1 Gammaproteobacteria bacterium
GCGGCCGCCATCGCGGCCGGGCTGATCACCCATTTGCCGGGTGGAATCGGAGCCTTCGAGGCCGTCATGGTGTTCGCGCTGCCGGAGGTTGCGCCCGATGCCCTGCTCGGCTCGCTGCTCGCGTACCGTTTCGTCTACTTCCTCGTCCCGCTGCTGCTCGCGACCTTGCTCTTCGGCGCAGAGGAGCTCGGCGCACAGCGGGCACGGCTCGTGCAGGCGCGCCAGCACGCCGCGGCGTTCGTCGCGCCCGCCGTGCCGACCATCGTCGGAGCGCTGACCTTTGTCGCGGGCGCGGTGCTGCTCGCCTCCGGCGCGACTCCCGAGATCGACACGCGCCTCGCGCCGCTCGAGGGCCTGCTGCCGCTCGCGGTGGTCGAGCTTTCGCATCTCGCCGGCAGCATCATCGGACTCGCGCTGCTGATCCTCGCGCGCGCGCTGTTCGGGCGCATCCGCACCGCCTATCACATCACCTCGTGGCTGTTGCTCGCCGGCGCGGTGGCATCGCTCCTCAAGGGCTTCGACTACGAGGAGGCGATCATGCTGTGCGTCGTGCTCGTCGTGCTGGTGCTCGGACGCAGCGGCTTCTACCGGCGCGCCTCCATTCGCGAGCAGCGCTTCACACCGACGTGGGTCGTGAGCCTGATCGGTGTCGTCGCGGCGAGCGTGTGCGTGGGACTCATCGCCTACCGGCACATCGAGTATTCGAGCGATCTGTGGTGGACGTTCGCGTTCGATGCGAACGCACCGCGCATGCTGCGCGCCTCGCTCGTCGTGTCGATTCTGGCCGCCGCCTTCCTGCTGCTCAATCTGCTCAGACCCTCGGCGCGGCGGCCCTCCCCGCGTGCCGCCCCCACGATCGATCAGATCCAGCGCGTCATCGCACGCTCGACCTCGACGCTCGCGTGCGCCGCGCTCGCCGGCGACAAGCGGCTGCTGTTCAGCGATACGGGCGATTCTTTCATAATGTACCAGGTACAGGGGCGCAGCTGGATCGTGCTCGGCGACCCCATGGGCCCGCGGCACGAGGCCGAAGAGCTCGTTTGGCGCTTCCGGGAGCTCGCGGACCGGCACGGCGGGCGCGTCGTGTTCTTCCAGACCAGCGCCGATTACCTCTCGCTGTACGTGGACCTCGGCCTGGCGGCGCTCAGGCTCGGCGAGGAGGCGCGGGTGCCGCTCGCAGACTTCCAGGCCACGAGCGACACGGCCGTCGAGCTCGCGCGGGCGCTACCGCGAGCCGACCTCGAACGCATGAGCTTCGAGGTGTTGCCGCCGGAGGGGGTCCCCGCGGCGCTGCCGGCTTTGCGCGCCATCTCCGACGCGTGGCTCGAGCGGCACGGCACCGGCGAGAAGCGCTTCGCGGTCGGCTCCTTCTCCGAGCCCTACTTGCGGCACTTTCCCGTCGCGCTGGTGCGTTCGAACGGCGCGGCCGTGGCGTTCGCCAATCTGTGGCTCGGCGCCGCGCGCGAGGAGATCGCGGCGGACGTGCTGCGATTCGCTCCGCAGGCCCCGCCGGCCACGATGGATTACCTGTTTCTCGAGCTCATGCGCTGGGCGCGCGCCGAGGGCATCCGGTGGTTCAATCTCGGTGTCGCTCCGCCCGCCGGGCTCGCGCATGATCCGCTCGCTCCGGCCTGGCGCCGCATCGGGCCTTTGGTATTCCGCCACGGCGAGCATTTCGCGGACTTCGAGAGCCTGCGGCGCTACAAGGCGAAGTTCCATCCGGTGTGGAAGGCGACCTACCTGGTCGCCCGCGGCGGCATCGCCCTGCCTCTGGTGCTGGTGGACGTCTCGGCCCTCATCGCCGGGGGCCTACGGGAGCTCATCGCGTGACATAACGCAAACGCGGCCGCCGCAGGCGCGTTCCGAGCCGCGGCGGCGCTGCAGCGCGTGGAGAGGCCGCGGCGGGTGAGTTAGAATGCGGCTTGCGCCCTTATTTCGAAGAGCAAGAAGGCGCCTTTAGAACATGTCCGTTTATATCGATTCCACGAGCCATCTGGTGAACGAGCAGGAGCGCAGTCTCGCCCTCGCCTGCCCGCATTGCGAGGTGACGGCGCACGTCAGCCCCGCCGCGGTTCCGCGCTTCGATGAGTTGCAGATCTTCAAGCCGGCGACGATCGGCGTCGTTTACCGCTGCGATGCGTGTCACGCCCCGATCTTCCTGCGCTATGCGGTGCGTGTGTATCGCGCCAACCGCATCGAGCTCGCCCCACAGTTCGTCGAGGTGGAACGGGCGCGCGAGAAGTTCACCTTCACCCACCTGCCGGAGGAAGTGGAGCTGCTGTTCCGCGAGGCGCTCGTGTGCTTCTCCAATGGCGCCTACAACGCGTTCGCTTCGATGTGCCGCCGCACGGCGCAGGCGGCGTTCGCCGATCTCGGCGAGGCGGGAAAGCTGCGCCTGTTCGATGAGCTCAACGAAGTGCGCGAGATGGCCGATATCGACCTGCGGACCTTCACGATCATCAAAAACGTGGTCTTCGGCACTCAGGCGGACTCGCGTGCCGATCCGCCGCATCTCGAGGCGACGACCGCGGCGGTCGTTCTCGAGGTGATGAAGGATCTGTTGTACGAGGCGTACGTGCGCAAGGGTCGCCTCCAGCAGGCGCTCATGGTGCGGCGCTACTTCGCCGAGGAAACCTCCGACGAGCTCTCCCCGGTTCTGGCATCATCCCCGCTGAAGCCGGCCCCCGATCGGGATTCGGCCTCCTCGGCGCCCCCCATGGCCTAACGAGGCTCAAGTTCCGAGCGCCCGCGGCCGTTAACCCGGCGTGCAGTAGCGGAATGCTCGTATGTTCGACGGCTCAGACACGGTGGTTCTCTACGAAGAGCTCGCATACCAGGACGTTCTACCCGTCCTGTGGCGGGCGCTGCCCGGCCCCGTGGACCAGGCGGTCGCCGCGAGCTTCACGGACCGCAACGTTCGCGTGCTGCAGGCGTGCGCGGCCATCGAAGATCACGGCGGGAGCGAGAAGCAGGACGAGGATTCCCCCGAGCTGCAGCGGCTCGATTTCAAGGTCAACCTGCTTCTCGATCTGGTCGGCCAGCTCGTGGTTACCCACCGCCCCCGCCCGCCCGCCGTGCCGATCCGTTTCAACGCCCTCGGGGCGGTATGGCGCGGTGCGCCACCGCTGCCCGAAGCCGGCACTCAGGGGGTGACGGAGATCTATCTGCGCGACTTCCTCGCCGAGCCGCTGCGACTCATCGGGCGCATCACCAACGTCACTCCGGACGGCCAGATCAAGGCGCGCTTCAGCCCGACCGGCGAGCTCATCGAGGATCTCATCGAGAAGCTCACCTTCCGTCGCCACCGTCGCCAGGTCGCCGAGAGCCGGCACCGCGCGCCCGAGACCCGCTGAGCGGGTGCTCGTAAGAGCCCCAGCCGGCCGGCGCGCCGGCCGCGCCGAGCGCTTTGTGATTGCCATCACGCCGGGCCGTTGCGATGCGATCCGAGTTACGAGGCGCTTCACAATATTTCCGGCTCGTTTCAGTGAACAATATTCGCACAGCGTAACCGGCACCGAAGCCCTCTCGCGGAGTCACGTCTTTGAACGATTCGCAAGGAGCGCACGGCGGCCGTTTCGGGTGAGCGGAGCGTTGATGTCGGCAACTGAAATGGCCGTCGTCCCCACTCAAGAGCGGGGCGAGCCGCGAGCGGACCGGCCGGGCGCCGTCAAAGGTGACGAGCGCGCCCGCGTGCGCCTGCCGACGGGCACCTCCGCGGCGATCCGCGGGGTCATTGGCCTTATTCGCCAGGTGGCCGAACACGACTCCACCGTTCTGGTCCTCGGCGAATCGGGCACCGGCAAGGAAGTCATCGCGCGAGCCGTTCACGATCTGAGCCCGCGCCGTCCACGCCCCTTCGTCGCAGTCAATTGCGGAGCCATTCCGGCGGAGCTGCTCGAGTCGGAGCTGTTCGGACACGAGAAGGGCGCCTTCACCGGTGCAATCGCTGCACGAAAAGGCCGGTTCGAGATCGCCGAGGGCGGCACGCTCTTTCTCGACGAGATCGGCGATATGAGCCCCACCATGCAGGTGAAGCTGCTGCGGGTCCTGCAGGAGCGTGTCTTCGAGCGCGTGGGCAACCACGTGCCGATCCGCTGCAACGTACGCATTATCGCCGCGACGCATCGCAATCTCGAGGAAGCGATCGCGCGCTCGAGCTTCCGCGAAGATCTATTTCATCGCCTCAACGTCTTTCCGATCGAGATGCCGCCCCTTCGCGCGCGCCTCGACGATCTGCCGCTGCTGGTGCGCGATTTCATCGCGCACAACGTGGCCGAGGGACGCGGGCATGTCGAGCTCTCACCGCCCGCGCTCGCCGCGCTCGCCCTGTATCGCTGGCCCGGTAACGTACGCGAGCTCGCGAATCTCATCGAGCGGCTGTCGATCGTCTGCGCGAACCGCATCGCCGGCATCGGCGACCTGCCGGCCAAGTACCGGCCCTCGGACTGGACGCCGGGCGCCGAATCCGATGAGGCCCAACTCGACAGCCTCGAGTCGCAGGGAGCTCGAGAGCTCGCCAGCGTGCTGCGCGAGGCGGTCGAGCCCGAGATGCCGGGCGGAGCCGAGTTCCTCGACGCCGCCCAAGCGCTCGAAGCGGCGAACTCGGTCGCCTGCGATACGCGCGGCGCGCCGGCCGCGAACGACGCGCCGCTCGCCGTGCTGCCCGCAGCGGGCCTGGACCTGAAGTCCCATCTCGTGGCGATCGAGCGGCGGCTCATCGTGCAGGCCCTCGAGCGCGCGGGGGGTATCGTTGCGCATGCGGCGCGCCTGCTCAATCTCCGGCGCACGACACTCGTGGAGAAGATGCGCAAGCTCGGCATGGCCGACGCTGCGACGGAAGATTGACGGCCGGCGGCAGCTCCCTGCCGCCCCGGTGTGAGCCCCTTCACGTTTTTCGGCCGGTTTTCGGCTCGGCACAGCTCTTGCACCTCGGCTTCGCGCACCTCGGGTGCGCGTACGGGGTTTTGAATGAGCGCAGAGGCCGAGTCCATACCTGCCGCGGCGAGCGTTGCCGGCGCCACACAGCGCATGCGCGAGACCATCGATCCCGTCGCCTGCGCGGCGAGCTCCCAGCGCCTGCTCG
This sequence comes from Gammaproteobacteria bacterium, assembly GCA_030040235.1. Next base: position 5,084 of record JASHUC010000428.1, read on the forward strand.
ATCTCGCGCGCCGCGTCGCGGCGACCGACTGCACCGTGCTCATCGTCGGTGAGTCGGGTACCGGCAAGGAAGTGATGGCGCGCTTCATCCACCGGCACTCCCCACGCGCGCGGGCGCCGTTCGTTGCGGTCAACTGCGCGGCGATCCCGGAGAACATGCTGGAGGCGGTGCTGTTCGGCTACGAGCGAGGCGCATTCACCGGCGCAGTGAGCGCCCACCCCGGCAAGTTCGAGCAGGCGCAAAGCGGGACGCTGCTGCTCGATGAGATCAGCGAGATGCCGCTCGGATTGCAGGCGAAGCTGCTGCGCGTGCTGCAGGAGCGCGAAGTGGAGCGGCTCGGAGGCCGCAACGCGCTCGCACTCGATGTACGAGTGCTTGCAACGACGAACCGGCGCTTGCGCGAGGAGGTGGCCGCCGGCCGCTTCCGTGAGGACCTCTATTACCGGCTCAACGTGTTTCCGCTCGCCATCGCGCCGTTGCGCGCGCGGCGCGACGATATCCTGCCCGTTGCGATGCAGCTGCTCGGTACCCGCTGTCGGCCGGGCGAGCGCATCCCGGCGCTCTCGGCCGATGCGGCGCACCTGCTGCTCACCTATCTGTGGCCGGGTAACGTGCGCGAGCTCGACAATCTCCTGCAGCGCGCGCTCATCCTCGTGAACGGGCCCGTGATCGGGCCGCAGCACATCCAGTTCGAGCTGCCGGGCGAGGCCGCGGAGCGGCCCGCCGCGCGTGGCGCTTCCACGCCGAGCACACTCGCCCACTCGCTCGGCCAGACCGAGCGCGATCTGATCCGCGACGCCTTGCGGGCCGGCAGCCGGCGGGAAGCGGCCGAACGGCTCGGCATCAGCGCGCGAACCTTGCGCTACAAGCTCGCGCGGCTGCGCGCCGCGGGCTTCGACGTGAATCGCGAAACCGATCCGAATCAAGGGAGTGAGTCATGAGCCAGTTGCAGATCGATCAGGTGCTCGCCCAGATCCGCGCGCTCTCCTCGCAGCTCAAGCCCGAGACGCCCGCGAACACGCAGGCAGCGGGCGGGGTCTCGACGTTCGCCAATCTGCTGCGCACCAGCATCGATCAGGTGAATCAGACCGAGCAGCGCGCGAACGAGCTCGCGACCGCTTTCCAGCGCGGCACCCCGGGTGTCGATCTGCCCCAGGTGATGATCGAGATGCAGAAAGCGAGCGTCTCGTTCCGGGCGCTCGCCGAGGTGCGCAACCGCCTCGTGAGCGCTTACCAGGACATCATGAACATGCAGATGTGAGCAGGCATGGCCACTATTGAGAGCAAGCGATGAACGCGACGGTGGCGCCCGGCTATCCGCGTTGGGCGGCGGGCCTCAGGCCCGTTCTGCTGCTGGTCGGGATCGCGGCCGCGGTCGCGGCCGGGGTGGCTGTCGTGCTGTGGTCGCGCGGTCCGACCTACAGTCTGCTCTACGCCAATCTCGCGACCGAGGATCAGGCACAGATCACTCAGGCACTCGATGCCGCGGCAATTCCGTATCGGCTCGGCCCCAACGGCAACGCCATCGAGGTTCCGAGCGAGCGGGTGAGCGAGGCGCGCCTGAAGCTCGCCGGTCAGGGTCTACCCGAAGGGGACGGCGAGTTCGCCCTGATGACGAAGGATTCGGGTTTCGGCGCCAGTCAGCTCATGGAGACCGTGCGTTACCAGCATGCACTCGAGCTCGAGCTCGCCCACACGATTGCGAGCATGCGTCCCGTCAACGGAGCGCGCGTGCAGATCGCCGCGCCGCCCGACTCTGCGTTCGTGCGCGATCAGCGCCCCTCGAGCGCCTCGGTATTCGTCGAGCTGAAACCCGGACGGCTGCTCTCGCAGGAGCAGGTGCAGGCGATCGTGAATCTGGTCGCCTCGAGCGTCCCGAATCTGCAGGCGAGCCAGGTGACGGTCGTCGACCAGCAGGGGCAGCTGCTCTCGGCGCCCCAGGGCTCCGATGAGTTCGCCCAGCGCGAGCAGCGCTTCGAGCAGGTGCATCGCCTGGAGGACGATTACGTCGCTCGGATCGAGGAGCTGCTGACGCCGCTCGTCGGTGCAGGTCACGTACGCGCGCAGGTGGTCGCCTCGATCGACACCTCCGTCAGCGAGGAGGCGCGCGAGCAGTACACGCCGGGCAGCCAGATCGTGCGCAGCGAGGAGCTCTCCCAGCAGACGACGCACGAGGGCGCGGGCATGGCGCAGGGCGTGCCGGGCGCGCTCAGCAATCAACCGCCGCCGGCCGGAGTGGCGCAGGCGCCGCCTGCCGCGGCATCCGCATCGGCGGCCTCGAGCTCCTCATCGACGAGCTCCGCAGGCGCCGGTGCCACCGGCGCGGCGGGCGCCACCGCCGCTGCAGCGGGTGCAGCCTCGAAGACCCCTGCGGCGGCCCAGCCGCCCGAGGACGTCTCCACCCAGAGCACGCGCAACTACGAGATCGACCGTACCCTCGACTACACCCGTCAACCGGCCGGCCGCCTCAAACGGCTGACGGTCGCCGTGCTGATCGATGACATTCGCACCGTGGGCAAGGATGGCAAAGCGAGCGAGCGGCCCCTCACCTCCGCCGAGCTCGCCCACCTCACCCAGCTCGTGAAGGATGCGGTCGGGTTCGACGCCACGCGCGGGGACAGCGTGAATGTCATGAACTCCACCTTCCAGAGCGAAGCTGCTCCGAGCGACGGACAGCTCGAGCAGGTGCCGCTCTGGGAGCGGCCGCTGTTCACCGAGCTCGCAAAGCTCGCGGCCGGAGTCGTCATCCTGCTGGTACTGGCGCTTGCGGTGCTGCGACCGCTCGTGCGCGGGCTCATCGTGCCGGCGCGCGCGGCGCTTGCGGCGCCCACCCAAGCGGCCGCTGAGCGCGAGCTCCCGGCGCCGGCGGCCAAAGCGTCCGCGCCGGGAACGGCGGTCGCCGCCGCGCAACCCTACGAGCAGCAGGTCGTCGGTGCGCGTGCGCTCGTGAACCAGGACCCCAAGCGCGTCGCACAGGTGGTCCGCACGTGGGTGGCGTCGGATGAGTGAGCGTGCGGAGAAGCGGACCGACAAGCGCTCGGGCACCGAGCGCGCCGCCATACTTCTGCTCACGCTCGGAGAGCAGGAGGCGGCGCAGGTGCTCAAGCACATGGGCGCCAAGGAGGTGCAGCGTGTCGGCGCCGCGATGGCCCATCTGGCAAACATCTCCCGCGAGGAAGTGCGCACGGTCCTCACCGACTTCTCCTCCCTCGTCGAGAGTCAAACCTCGGTCGGAGTAGGCGTCGATGAGTTCTTGCGCAAGGTGCTCGTCGATGCGCTCGGTCAGGAGAAGGCCTCCAGCGTCATCGAGCGCATCAACATCGGTCAGTCGAGCAAGGGGCTCGAGGCGCTCAAATGGATGGATGCGCGCGCGGTCGCCGAGCTGATCCGCCTCGAGCATCCGCAGATCATCGCGATCGTGCTCGCCTATCTCGAGCCCGATCAGTCCGCGGAGATCCTCCAGCAGCTGCCGGGTGCGTTGCGCCCGGAGGTCGTCATGCGCATCGCGCAGCTCGACGGCGTGCAGCCGACGGCGCTCTCCGAGCTCGACGATGTGATGGAGAAGCAGTTCGCCGGCAAGACGGCCGGCAAGACCTCGGTGCTCGGCGGTGCGAAGGCCGCGGCGGAGATCGTGAACTTCCTCGACCCGAGCCTGGAATCGGCGCTCATGGAGCAGATTGCCGTCGCCGACCAGGGGCTCGCGACGCGCATCCAGGATCTCATCTTCGTGTTCGACAACCTGATCGACATCGACGACCGATCGATGCAGGAGCTGCTGCGTCAGGTGCCGAGCGACAAGCTGCTCATCGCGATGAAGGCCGCCGACGAGACGCTCAAGCAAAAGATCTTTAAGAACATGTCGCAGCGCGCGGCGGAGATGCTGCGCGACGATCTCGAGGCGCGCGGCCCCGTGCGGCTCTCCGAGGTGGAGGCCGCACAGAAGGAGATTCTCGCGACCGCGCGCAAGCTCGCCGAAGCCGGGACCATCGCGATCGCGGGCAAGGGCGAGGCCTATGTCTGAGGCCGCGGGCCGCCTGCGAGCCATCGCCGCAGCAGCGGCGGCGGCTGCCGAGCGCTGGCCGCTGCCCTCGGTGGAAGGCCCGATCGTCGGCGCACGGCGCGAGCGCGCGGAGGACGGCGGCTCCCAGGCCGAGCGCACGCGCGGCTACGAGGCGGGACTCGAGGCCGCACGCGCCGAGACGCAGCGGCTCACGAGCGAGCTCCAGACGCGCGTCAAACGGCTCGATGGGCTCCTGAGGCATCTCGCGGGTCCGCTCGGCGAGGCCGATGAGGAAACCTTCAAGCAGCTGCTGGTGCTCACCCTTTGCATCGGCAAGCAGCTCGCGCGGCGCGACATCAAGGCGAATCCCACCGACATCATCGGCCTGGTCCGCGAGTGCATCGGACGGCTGCCCGCCTCCGCGCGCGAGGTACGCGTGCACCTGCACCCCGAGGACGCCGCTCTGGTGCGCGAGCACCTCGCCGCGCCGAGCGCCGACAGCGCCTGGACTCTGGTGGAGGACCCCACGCAGTCGCGTGGCGGATGCCTCGTGCGCAGCGACAGCTCCCAGATCGACGCCCGATTCGAGAGCCGGGTGAACGCGATCGTGAGCTCACTCCTCGGCGATGAACGCTCGAGCGAACGCTCGGCAGGGGAGCCGCAGGCGCCCGAGGCCGGAGCATGACGGCTTCCGGACCGAGCCGCGCCTGGAACGAGCAGCTCGCACGCTGCACGCGGCAGATCGAGCGGCTGCGCTTTGCACCGGTCGAGGGCCAGCTCACCCGCATGGTGGGTCTGGCGCTCGAGGCGGTCGGCTGTCGTGCGGCGATCGGCGATACCTGCGATGTCTTGACGAGTGACGGGGGCCGAATCGAGGCGGAGGTGGTCGGTTTCGCCGGAGACCGCCTGTACCTCATGCCCGCCGGCGACTCGCACGGTCTCGGCCCGAAGGCGCGCGTGATTCCACGCGAGCGTGCCGGCACCGTGCATGTGGGGCCGAAGCTCCTCGGCCGGATCATCGACGGTGCGGCGCAGCCCCTCGATGGCCTCGGGCCTCTAGACTGCGAGCACCGCGTGCGGCTGCATGCGACGCCGGTGAACCCGCTCTCGCGCCAGCCGATCAGCGATCCGCTCGACGTGGGCGTTCGTGCCATCAATGCCTTGCTCACCGTCGGGCGCGGCCAGCGCGTGGGATTGTTCGCCGGCAGCGGCGTCGGTAAGAGCGTGCTGCTCGGCATGATGGCCCGCTACACCAGCGCCGACGTGATCATCGTCGGGCTCATCGGCGAGCGCGGCCGCGAGGTCAAGGAATTCGTCGAGCGCATCCTCGGGCCGCGCGATCGGGAGCGGGCGGTGGTCGTGGCCACTCCGGCCGATACCCCGCCGCTCATGCGCCTGCACGGGGCATGGCTTGCGAGCGCGGTCGCGGAATACTTTCGCGATGAGGGAGCGAACGTGCTTCTCATCATGGACTCGCTCACGCGCTTTGCGCAGGCGCAGCGCGAGATCGGCCTCGCCATCGGCGAGGCTCCCGCGACCAAGGGCTATCCTCCCTCGGTGTTCGCGCGCCTGCCGCAGCTCGTCGAGCGCGCGGGGAACGGCCCGCGCGGCAGCGGCTCGGTGACCGCCTTCTACACCGTGCTGGTCGAGGGCGACGATCAGAACGACCCGATCGCCGATGCCGCGCGCGCGATTCTCGACGGTCATGTCGTGCTGTCGCGCCGCATCGCCGAGAGCGGCCATTACCCGGCGATCGACGTGGAGGCCTCCGTGAGCCGTGCGATGCACGAGATCGCATCGCCCGATCATCTGGAGCTCGCGCGGCGCTTCCGGCAGCTCGTCACGGCGTACGAGCACAATCGCGATCTCATCTCGATCGGAGCCTACCAGCGCGGCAGCGACCCGCGCGTCGATGCGGCGCTCGCCCTCTGGCCGCGCCTCACCAAGTTCCTGCAGCAGGATATGCGCGAGCGTGTCGATTTCACGACGAGTCTCGCAGCCCTCAAGGCGTTGCTCGCCGAGAGCGGCGCCGCCGCGGCCTGAGCGAGCGAGCGGGAGCCTCCCCGATGCCGAGCAAGCAGCTGCAGGTCGTCCAGCGCGTGACCGACAGCGAAGAGCGGCGCCAGGCCGAGCGTCTGGCGGCGCGCGAGCGGCGCGTCGCCGAATGTGAGGCGAAGCTCGCCGAGCTCTCGAGCTACGAGAAGAGCTACGCGCGCGAGTTTGCGCAAAGTGCCGGGCACGGTATGGACGGGGCGCGCCTGCGCGCCTTTCAGACCTTTCTGGCGCGTCTCGGAGAGGCCGTGCGTCACCAGACCGAGATCGTCGAGCACGCCCGCGCCGAGCGCGATGCCGACCGCGACAGCTGGCGCCGTGCTGCGCAGCGCGCGGAGATGGTCGGCCACGTCGTGAAGCGCCGCAAGAACGAGGAGCGGCGCGCGCTCGAGCGCCAGGAGCAGCGCGAGTCCGACGAGCGCAGCCTCAGAAAGCATCAACCCCGCGCAAACCGAGGACACCCCGATGGCGAGTAGAACGAGCGCGACCTCGCTCTCGACGGCAGCGTCCGCCTTGACATCGAGCTCGAAGCCCTCCTCCGTGAGTGGCCCGTCCGCGGGAGACGCGGCGGCGCCCGGCGGTCCTGAGGGGGCGCGAGGCGCAAGTGCAAGCGGTGCGGCAGCGGGCGGCGCATCCTCGAACGGATCCTCCTCGAGCGGTGCCTCCTCGAGGGGCGCCGCGAGTCGCTCGCGCGCGGGCGATGAGACGCCCGCCGGCGCTGCGCAGCGGCACACGAGGGGTGGCGCAAGCGCGAGCGCCCTGGCCGCCAAGGGACGGCCGGCGACGCGCAGCTCCCCCGACGCCTCCACGGTGGTTGCGGGTCAGACACCCGCAATCCGTACCGGGACAACGCCTCACGCCGCGCAGGGACCGGTCGCCGATGCGGAGGACTTCTCGTCTGTGCTCGCACGCGCCGCGGACACCGACGCCGATGGTGAGCCTCAGTCCGAGGGTGGCTTCTCCGGGAGCGGCGCCGAGCAAGGAAGTGCCGCAGAGCCGAGCAGCGAAGGCGGGGACGCCGACGGCGCGAGCGGCCCGTCCGCGGGCGCCCCCGCGGCGCATGCGCACGACACGGTCG